>BQIU01000008.1 GCA_021603905.1 Nitrospirales bacterium | reverse complement strand
GTTCCTTCCACGGCACGACCTGATCCATCTCGTTGAGAAAGCGCTCAATGCGTAAGAGTTTCGTTTTCATCTGGTACCTCATCGTGGTTTGCATGAGGGCTATTCTACAGAATTCTGTTCCTTTTGCAGAGGGTTCTATAGCGAATCCAAATAAGTTTCAGCTGGGCATGCCACCTCACGCAGTGCAAGTTTTCATCTCAAACATCCGAAGGTTCTACACGCTTGGATTATCGCGAATCCACATACGTTCAGCGAAATTATGAGGAATTTCACTGCGGTCCCCACGTTCATGGAATCGGCGATAACTGACCATGACCGACGTCTTCTCACACCTATTGGATCTCAAGATTAAACAAGTTGGCGCTTTATCGTTTCGGTATAACTGAGCCGGCTATAGGCCAACGAACATCTGTGAGAAACGAGGAGTCTAATTGTAGGGCGGCTGGTTTGGTGCTAGTGGGGAATCGAGCAACTGGGTGAGATGGTGATACCACACATTCGCCATCTTGGTGTAACCGCTTTCGTTGGGGTGGAAAGCATCGACAAAATCTCCACCACTACCCTGAAGGTGATAATTAATGTCTGCACCACTCTCCATGTCAATAATGAGCAGTTTATCGCCCGTTGCAATACGAGTTTCTGCCATCGCCGCAAGCTGGGTATTATAGTGTGTGTAAATCGTATTGGCCGGCACCTTGTTGATGATACGGGCGAGGATCACGGTCACGTCTTGGCTATACTGATCAATTTCATCGAGGATCTGATTCACTTCGGTCACAATTTCGCCGGGATCTTGGCCGGACCTTAGGTCATTTGTCCCGATGTGCAGAAGCACAATTTGGGCTGGATTCGCCTGCAAAAACATTCTGACTCGATCTCTAATCCAGTCAGCGGTCTTGTCATAATATCCTTCGTGCTCCCGGTCAAAATCAAATGGGATATCAGATGAGGCACAATCGTCTTGGGGATGCGTCTGACTTCCAACAAAATTCACTACATGATTGGCCTGAGACAGTTTACGATAAAGAGAATGTCGGTATCCGAGGTCACAAGCGGGAGGAGGAACGGGGCAACAGCCTTTCGTGAGGGAATCGCCTAGAGGCATGATAGTGTATTTTGCCGAAATTGAGTCCTTCCAAGATATGACTGCAATACTCGTCAGAAAAACCAAGCCCATTACCAGAGGCACAATTGATGCTCTTCCAGTCATGACTCCTCTCTCGTGTATGCGCGTCTAGTTTTTACGATCTACTAAGGATCTAGAAAACCTTACCCTCTATTATCTAACCCTCTTCAACACCGAGACAGTACGTCAGATTTCACATGGTCAACAAGCATTTGAGCCTGACAAGACGATCCGCTGCAACCTCATGTTGGCAAATTGGGAAAGATCAAACAAGACCTTTTTCACGGAACTTACCGATAATAGCGATCAACAGTTTCAAGTAGGTTTTATGTCGAATTGTTTTTTCTGATTTTTGTTCATAGTAAACAGACCTTGGCTGCCAGTTCATCGATCAAGACTTTTTGATTTTCAGAATAATCAACCGGTACGTCAACCAAATGGACCCCACCCGTCTCGAACGCTTTTTCTAATATGGGAATCAACGCATCTGCCGCCTCAACACGATGGCCAGCGGCTCCGAAACTTTCTGCATATTTCACAAAATCGGGATTACCAAAATCCAGCCCCCAGTCCTGAAATCCCGACCCAGTCTGCTTCCAGCGTATCATCCCATAGGCGTTATCATTCAATACGACCACCACAAGACTCAGCTTTAACCGAACGGCGGTTTCCAACTCTTGACTATTCATCATGAACCCGCCATCACCACAAATGGCCATGACGCGACGATCCGGGAACAACATGGCCGCCATCATCGACGACGATAATCCCGCGCCCATCGTGGCCAAGGCATTATCCAAGAGCACGGTATTGGGTTGATAGGCTTTATAGTTTCGGGCATACCAGAGTTTATACATCCCATTATCCAAGGCAATAATGTCGTGTTCACCCATGACTTTTCTCGTATCGGCGACAATACGCTGTGGAATAATTGGGAAACGCGGGTCATGAGCGCCTTCGGTTATATGCGATTCTATTTCAGCACGGATTTTCTCGAAATAGGATGTCTCGCATGGCACTTCACCGCCAAGTTTGTGTTGTAGGCGCTGAATGGAACGAGCCAAATCGCCCACCACCTCGACCTGCGGGAAATACACTTGATCGACTCGCGCCGATTTATAATTCACATGAATGACGTTCTTCCCACCTACTTTCATAAAGAATGGAGGTTTTTCAACGACGTCATGCCCAACATTGATAATCAAATCGGCACGTTCAATGGCACAATGCAGATAATCTCCATCAGACAACGCCGCTGTGCCCAGGAACAGCTTCGAACGTTCATCGACCACGCCTTTACCCATTTGCGTGTTAAAGAAGAACAGACGCGTTGATTGCACAAAATCACAGAGTGCGTGACGCGCATGTTGGCGGTTGGCGCCAGCTCCGATCAGAATCAGCGGCATTTTAGCGTCGTGAATGAGCTCCACGGCTTTATCCAGCACCGCATCATCGGCGACGGCATAATAACGCTCATGGGGTTTCACGACTTGTTCGTCGGTCTCTTCCGCAGCAATATCTTCCGGCAACTCGAGCAACACGGTGCCAGGACGCTCCTCTTCTGCTAAACGAAAGGCTTCACGGACAATGGCAGGAATAGTATTGCCATGGACGATTTGTTTTGACATTTTGCAAATCGGCTCAAACAAACTCACAATATCAATAATCTGAAACTGACCTTGTTTGGATTTCTTAATTGGCTTTTGGCCGGTAATCATAATCAGTGGCATCCCGCCAAGATGTGCAAAAGCTGCTGGTGTCGTTAAATTTGTTGCGCCTGGCCCGAGGGTCGCTAAGCACACACCAGCCTTACCGGTGAGGCGTCCGTAGGTTGCCGCCATAAAGGCCGCACCCTGCTCATGACGCGTGAGCACAAGCTTGATACTCGATGACCGCAATGATTCCAGAAGGTCCAAGTTTTCCTCACCAGGAAGAGCGAAAATATATTCCACACCTTCCGCTTCCAGTGATTGAACAAACAAATCAGATGCCTTGACAGACGTACTCGACCGACGACCCTTGTGAGTGGATAAACCCATATGACTAGTCCTTCCTCGAACAGTTGCTACTCAGATGAAAAAAAGATAGGCATCCAATTATTCCGATCCCAATCGCGGTCTGCCTCGCGGGAGAGGAGACACGCGCCGATTCATTTTCTTAGCCAATCGGGTTTTAAAACGGTCACTGCCTAATACCCAAGCTTTATTGGTCGCCTCTCGAATTTCTTCTAACGTTTCCCCGCTCAGATGATGCCGAAACAATGCACGGTAGGCTTTCTGTCGTTCCACCGCTGTTCGTCCTAACCCGCGATATAATGCGTGAGGCGTCAAGAGCGGATCTCGTTTGCCATTCGCATGAGCATGATAACTCGACCACAGGTATTCTCGCGGATGAACGACCATGTCCGCTCGAACGGGGTTCAGCTCAATATACCGACAACAGGTGAGAAAATACGAATCACCATCGATCAACGTGGCTCGATAACGACCTTCCCATAATGTACCCGTCCGCTGATGGCTGGCATTCACATGCTGGACATACCGCCTTCCCAGCGATTGCAACGTCTTGGGCAAACTTTCAGGCTGATCAGGTGTCAGGAGCAGATGCACATGATTCGTCATCAGCACATAAGAATGAATGGCACACCCGTATCGAGTAGCCGCCTCTGTTAGGAACTCCAGGTAGAGTGGATAGTCAGATTTTTTGAAAAACAGGGCTCCACGATTGTTCCCCCGCTGAATCACGTGAAGAGGATAGCCTGGAGCAAAAAATCGAGGCAAACGCGCCATAAAATCCCCCCTTAGGTTAAAGCCAAGACGGAGATATAACATAATGCATCAATCAAGTCGAGTCTGACCCCACTTATATTGTATTGTGCGCAGACTCATGGTATAAGAATAGAGTTAGATTATTGCTCACTTTCCGATCCTGACCTCCATGGCTAAGACAAGTAAACGGAAACACTCAGACGCTTCAGGACGTGCGACAAGCCATGCCTCGACTGCTGAGTCGAAATCGATTCCCCCACTCAATATCGCCCTTCTTGTGTTGGTAACCGCTGGCATGCTTTTAACCTCGTACCTCACCTACGTCGCGTGGTTTGAAGATCATCCGGCCTTCTGTAGCGAGGGCTCTGGTTGCGATTTAGTACAGGCCAGTCGCTGGTCAACCCTGCTTGGCATTCCCATGGCCTTCTATGGCCTGCTCACCTATATCTTGCTGGCTAACATCATCTGGAACAATCGAACCAAGTCCAAACACGGGCGGCCATTGGTGTTTGTCACAATCTGCGGGTTTGCCATTAGCGCCTATCTGACGATCGTGTCAGTGGTAGAGATTGAGGCCACCTGCCCTTACTGCCTCGCCTCGTTTGCCATCATTACGACCATGATGGTTCTTGCAATTGCTCAGCGATCGACCAACTGGGTGAATTCCGTCAAAGAGGCTTCTGTGGTGGCTCTACTCATTGTTGGAGTTCTGCACTTGCACTACAGCGGTCTTTTTAGTGCGGCAGCAGGGCCAGAAGATCCACAACTGCAATCCCTAGCAGTTCACCTCGACAAAACAGGGGCCAAATTTTATGGTGCGTACTGGTGCCCTCGTTGTCAGGAACAGAAAGACGTGTTTGAAGCCTCGGCAAGGCGGCTTCCTTACGTCGAATGCAGCTCTGGCGGACGCGGAAGCGCGCTGACCCCACCTTGTGCCAAAGAGAAAATTCGAAGCTATCCCACATGGATTATCGGCGACCAACGCTACACGGGCCTACAGACCCCTCGCTCACTCGCCTCCGCCTCCGGCTTTACCTGGAAGGATGACTATAGCGAATCCAAATAAGTTCCAATTGAGCCATGGGATTTTCAACGCGGCATCTAACCCGTCAAGGGTACGGAAATTATTGAGTCGGCTATAGCTCAAGCCAGAGGCATTCTAAAAAACAACACGCAAGTATTAGGACTTACTGCTAGGTCCGTCAATTCTCTTATCCACGACATATGGTCGAAGACCGCCAACTTTTTTCATGACCTCATCAAACTCTTTCTGAGGGACCTTAAATTCCTTGAGGGTATTGGCGATATGTTTGGCCACAATATCAAATTCTTTGTCCGTGATCCCAAGACCTTCATGTGTCAGTTCCAACGGACGATTGATTTTCTTACAAGGCCCACCGGTATTGAAACAGAGTAAGTTCTTGTTCTTTTGTCGTAATTGATTTCTCGTATCGGTTCCCATACCAATAAAATACCGTCCAACGACCGGATCATCCCATATTCTTTCAAGAAACTCGTCAACGACAGCTGAAATCGCGTCGTAACCGCCAAGACGATCATAAAGTGATTTTTCTTGATCAGCAAAACTCACGGACTGAAACGCCCCTCCAATTAGACAAACTGCACTCAAACACACAATGATTCGATAACGGCGCAGAAAACTGTCAGTCATAAACATTCTCCTTAGATGAAAAAATAGGTTGCTCATGGATATATCATGACTCAGGGGAAATACATCATGTCTCCCTGTAAACTGTTGGATTTTGTCCAATAAGAGACCACAACACATGTGGTAAACCTCTATACCTTCATCGTACCATACAAATCCTCGTACTTTCCCAATCCTCGACTGACCTCACCGAACCTCTGACGGTTATCCGTGGGGCTCTCTTTAAAACCAAGGCGACCGTTCGGATGCGTGATCCCCCACCCAAACTATGACGTTCGAGCCTTTGCGAACGTGAGATAGAGCGACGCGGATATCCCGGATGATCCGAAAATCATACACATGACCATGATCTGATATTTCGTCGCCACAAGTGGGGAAACACCCGAGAGAATTTGCCCGGTCATCATCCCTGGCAACGACACCAAACCAACGGCAAATAACGAATTGATGACAGGAATCAGCGAGGAGTGCAAGGCCGCATTTCTCGCCTTGACATACGAACAGGCCTTTTCGTATTCAGCCTCAAACCGTTCAGCGGCCAGGCTCACGGTATTCATACAACTGGCAAAGATCATTCCTGCAAGCGGCACGACATAACGAGGGAAAAACCACGGTTGCACCTCCAACACCAACTGACTCACTAGGACGAGCGTCGAAACTCCACCGATCACAATGGCACCTAAAGCATTTCGATACAAGTAGGGTTGCTTGTTCTTGAGAGGACGCAAGGCAATCCAACTGGCCGCACCCAGCATCACCATCAATACAAACACGATGACACCTGACTGCTCTGCCTCGAAAATATACGTCAGTACATATCCAATAAGCAGCAATTGAATGAGCATTCGTGCCACCGCATACACCGCCGTTTGTCCATCCATGGTCCATCGATACAAAATGACAATCACGATTATCGCTGGCACGAATGCCCACAGTAATCCCGAAAATGAGACAGCTTGGATAGACGTATTCATACGTATCGCACCTTTCGGCGTCAGGAAGTGGTCCAATGATTGCTTAAGATTGTCTTCTTGTCACTTGAGAATTCAATGAATCATTTCGCATATCTTTCAGGTAGAATTTCAAAAATTGCGAGAGTATCGATGAGTATGAAATTAACAAATGGTCGACTCATCTTAACGAAACCTATACTCTAGACGACTCACTCCCCAATCACTAGAGTATAGCGAAACCAAGTTAATGACCGGCCGAACTATATATCTTTCCAATATGCCCAATATGCGATGACAATTGCTCAAGAGGGAGTCTTCTCTGTGCGTTACCAATGTGACGGATATAGCCAGCTATAGTCGACCAATGTTCATGTTATACAGCCAAATTACTTGCAGGCAGACGTTTGGCGAAAGAATCATACTCAACAACACAATAAATCAAACACCATGAATGACACGACCACATACCATGGCACAGCACTTTTGTCATACGGGTTTCGACCGTTCTTTTTATTGACCGCTTTGTTTGCCGGCCTCGCCATTCCTGCCTGGGCACTCATCCTTTCCGGTGCAACTGATATTGAATTTCTTTATCCATCCCGTGATTGGCACGTACATGAAATGGTCTTTGGGTTTCTGCCTTGCGTGATCACAGGATTTCTTCTCACAGCCATTCCCAACTGGACCGACCGCTCTCCAATAAGCGGTCTCCCATTAATGCTGCTTGTGATTGCATGGCTGCTGGGTCGTGTGGCCATCGCCACACCCTGGTTTTCTCCTCTTTTTGTCGCCATCACAGATGCCGCCTTTCTGACTATGGTGGCCGGGGTTGTGTGGTATGAAATCGTGACAGCTAAAGCCTGGAATCGGTTGCCGATAGGGGTCATCATCAGTCTGTATGCAAGTGCCAATATCCTCTTTCATGTATTAGCTCTTAGCCAAACCAACACTGACCTGGCCGCAAGAATCGCACTCGCGCTCATGATGATGCTCCTTACGCTGATTGGTGGACGTATCACTCCCAGCTTTACCGAAGACTTCTTTGATCAACATGGCTTATCAAATCGACCAGCACCTTTTTCTTATATTGACAGCATCTCGATTGCGCTCGTTGGGATCGCCGCATTAGCATGGGTTATCTCTCCAGAATCACTGGTGACTGGCACTGCATTGGTATTAGCAGGATCGATCAATAGCGTTCGCCTGATACGCTGGCAAGGATGGGTCACATGGCCTGAACCACTTGTGTGCATTCTTCATATTGGATATGCATGGCTCGCGATCTCACTGTTCATCTTGGGAATTTCAACTCTTGGCATTGGGCTGTTGATCGAAGATGCTCTGCACGCGCTCACGACCGGAGCAATCGGGGTCATGACCTTAGCAGTCATGACCAGGGCCAGCCTTGGCCATACCGGTCGGCCCAAACAGGCGAATGTCGTAACCGTCCTGATCTACCTTCTGATCAACATCGGAGCAATTCTACGGGTATTCGGACCAAGCCTCAATCTACCGGAGCCCTTTTTGCTCAATGTCGCGGCAGCATGCTGGAGTGGAGCGTATGTGGTGTTTGCCATCGTCTATGGACCGATTCTTTTAAAACCGAGTCTGGACGAGCCATAACCCAATCCCTGATAATAGAGGTGTGAGTGCTTGAAAATACTATATAAAATGGCTACAAAATGAACCCCACTCACAACATTTAAAATATGGAGAAAAGCTTCAAGTGGATAATGGATACTGCGTCCCCCCGTTCCATTCATGAAGCTTTCGGAGAATGACCTATGTTAACCCCATACAACCATCCATCACCTTGGGTTTTAAAATTCCTTTTCCTTCCCCTCGGTATGATCCTGCTTCTTGGAGAGAGCGGCTTAGCCTTTACGATTCTGGAGCCCACAGATTCCAGCACATTCAAGTCAGGGCAAGACATCACCGTTCGACTGGACCCGAACGATCTCAGCAACCTCATCCAGTCAAAATTCTATTGGTATCGGGAACATGAAGACATGCTTCTGGAATCAGTCGATGAAAATCTTGCGCGAACATCCACGCAAAAAGACGATCCGCCTTTTGGAGGCACGATCAAAATTCCAGAGACCGCTGTCGGGCAACTGCGTCTACTCGCCGTTGGCGAAAGGAAAGGCGGGCAGTTTCACGAAGAAAAATGGGCAATTTTTGATGAAGTTTTTTTGACAATCGAGCCGGAAGCCGAGTTAGTTGAAATCGATTTTGAAACCAACAAACCCCTGGCCTTCGGGCGAGCCGCTGCCGCGACTGTTTATGACAAAGTCGACTTCCTCGGAACCATCGCCGAGCTTCCAGTCATCGGCATTTTTGCTGACGGCATTACACGACCTCTCCGCCTTCAGTCCTCCGGAACCACCTATCATTCGTCCAACGAGAAGGTCGTGTTGATCAACTCAGACGGCCTCATGCAATTGGTTGGTAATGGAACCACAACGATTACAGTAAAGAACCGAGGAAAAGAAGCGACACTCGCCGTCATCGTTGAAGTACAAGATGACCCCAATGAATCTCCCGAAGCAAACCCCGGGAAGAATCGATCAGTGCCATCAGGTTCGCGAGTCCAACTCAATGCCCTGAGCAGTTATGACCCAGAAGGCGGATCGCTTCAGTACTATTGGTCGCAAATTGGTGGGAGTAATGTCGCTCTTCTTGATCCATATTCAGCGAAAGCCAGCTTTCTTGCACCGTACGTCGAAGATACCAAAACATTCCGGTTCAAACTTCGAGTTACAGACATTCAGGGCGCCGATAGTTTTCCAGCCTTCGTCGATATTTCCGTCGAACCATAGGGCCGTTTTTCGTCGCTCGTATTTCGTATCTCGTGTAAAAAGTTTTTTGTCTGTATGTTACGAGATATCGTGAAACCAAATTGACAGTAGCTCAACAATCCAATGGCTCATGAACTCCAATTCTCTGATTGAAACAATCGACAGCATGACCGTTGGATTGATGAGAGTCAAAGTTAGCGCAATAATCCCAGACAGACGTTCGAAATTTTATTGAAACAGCTATATGCGTCGCGCCTGTGCTCCGTAGCGCTACTTCGCACAGCTACGAGCAACAATTCAGGAACGACAACAGCTAGGGAATACCCATCACAGTGTTACTTATGTTGTTCTATTGGAAGGGTGAGAATTGTAAAGCGAGCCTCGCTGTTCAAAGCGAGACTCACTTCCTACGATGAGAGTAAACTACGGAGCACTTTCGTGTTCGACATCCAAGATTTTCACATCAAAATTGAGGGTTTTACCAGCCAATGGATGATTGAAGTCTAAGACCACCACTTGGTCTTTCACCTCCGTCACACGAGGATGAACGACGCCACCCTGTGCATCTTTTCCCTGGAGCGTGGCACCAACTTTTCTCGCCTCAGGTGGAATTTTGTCGATTGGCACCTCTTGGATCGCTTCCGGTTGTGGATCTCCATAGGCATCTTTTGGCTCAATCGTCACTTGCTTACTATCACCTTTTTTCATTCCTTCAAGAGCCGTTTCTAATCCGGGAATAATTTGGTGGGAGCCTTGAGTAAACTTCAAAGGCTCTCTCCCGACATTTGTATCGACAACATCTTTATTTTCCAACGTTAACGTATATTCCATCGAAACCGTTTTCCCGTCAGAAACCGTCATCGCTGAACCGTCTTCTGCTGTTTCGGCCTGCACTGATGTCGCCAATGTTCCGGCTATGAAAATGGAACAACAGGCTACTCGAATGGCCAATGAATGCAGTGACATGATATGAGTCCTCCGTATTAAAGGTGTGAATGTCGCGTAGACTGGAAAGGATCGCGGATTGGGAGGGGGGAAGGCGAACGGATCCAGACTAGGTACGATTAGATACACCCAATTTATCAGATAATTTCGGGTATAGCTATGTAGGCAAATGAGGTCAGTCAGGTCTACAAGTCAATCCAAACTGGCACGAACGCAGGCTAACCGCATCGGCAATTTCCCTTATTTTCCTGTTGGATAGGAATACGTCACACAGAAAATGAACCTCTGATAAGATGGTGAACAAGTGACAGTATTCCCCTCAAGAGGGATATAGGGGATTCTTGATAGGACAAAGGGATTTATATGGATTCGGTTACCCAACTGGCACTCGGGGCTGCAGTCGGAGAAGCGACCCTGGGGAGAAAAGTTGGCAACAAGGCGATTTGGTGGGGAGGAATCTGTGGCACCATTCCCGACCTCGACGTCTTCATTCCATTTAATGATCCCGTTACATCTTTTATTTCCCACCGATCGTTTTCTCACTCTTTGGTCATTTTGGCGCTCCTCACTCCATGTTTGGCGTGGATGATTCGTCGACTTCATCCACAATGTGCTGCACACATACGAGCCTGGATGGTCTTGGTGTACCTCGCCTTTGCGACACATGTTCTGCTGGACAGTTTCACAGCATATGGCACACAACTATTTTGGCCTCTTTCCAATCATCCAATCATGTGGTCCACGATTTTTATCATTGATCCTTTGTATACAACACCCCTGCTCCTTGGAGTCATCGGCGCACTCGTGTTGAGTCGAGAGAAGGGACTGGGGCATACAGCTAACACACTGGGCCTCATACTCAGTACGCTCTATTTATCATGGACTATCGTCGCTAAGTGGCATGTGGAGCACTTCGTCCAAGAACGCTTAGCCGCGCAACAAATACCCTATACACAGATACTCGTCCAACCAACCCCAATCAATTCGCTTCTCTGGAGAGTATTGATTATGGAAGAAGATGGCTACGCAGAAGGATTTTACTCGATTCTCAATCGACCCACAGATCTGCAACTCACACATTATCTGAGTGACAGACATTTCTTAGACACACTCACCGACCATGAACCAGTCAAAGGTCTTCATTGGTTTACACAAGGGTTCTGGGGGATCAGGCTGCAAGATAATCTAATTGTCATCTCCGATCTACGTATGGGAATGGAGCCAAATTATGCGTTTAGCTTTAATATCGGAGAAAATCGTGAAGCACAAATTTTGCCCATCACCAGCGAAAGACGAGTCTCGACCACCAATTGGGAACAGGTACTACGCTGGGTCTGGAAAAGACTATGGGATGCGTCCGGGGAGGATCAAACTCATCCTAAAAAATAAACTTTGGACCTGATGGGCAAATGCGAATGAGTGCGCATCTTACTTCAAGGGTCGACTGCGATTCTCATGGGAAACTAAGACATCAAAACCATCAAACCAAGCCCGACCACTTCATTATGACCTATTATTAAAGATAGTTGGTTCTTCTTAAACAAATCTTCGGCAACGGAAGCAGGAGCAACTAGGCGCCTCACAGCAAAGTTGACAGCGACCTGCGATCCTGACATTTTAGAATTAACACCTCTATCCTAGAAAAGGAGAGAATCGATGGGAAACAAACTTGACGGAAAAGTCGCGGTCATCACGGGAGGAAACAGTGGCATAGGGTTAGCAACCGCCAAGCTCTTTCAAACTGAAGGAGCGACCGTGGTGATCACGGGCCGCCGGCAAGAAGCCGTTGATAACGCCGTCAAAAAGATCGGGGGAACGAGTGCTGGGATTGTCTCGGATGCCGGCAATATGAATGATATTCAAGCACTCTATGCCTACATACAGAAGGACGTTGGGAAGATCGATGTGCTTTTCCTCAATGCTGGAGTGGCCACCTTTGGGCCCTTCACATCAATGGATGAAGCCACATTCGATCACATGGTCAACGTGAATTTCAAAGGCCTGTTCTTTAATGTACAAATAGCCTTGCCACTTCTGAACGAAGGTGCATCGGTCATTTTCAATACGTCCATTGCCGATCAAAAAGGATTTCCCTCGACCAATGTCTACGCTGCCACCAAAGCCGCCGTGCGCAGTCTCGCCAGAACCTTGTCCGGCGAACTCTATGAAAGCAAAATCCGAGTTAATGCCCTCGCTCCGGGTCCGATCGATACTCCGATTTTTGAAAAAGTCGGAATTCCTCAAGAAGCCGTTGGAGATGTGAAAGGTGGATTTGCCAAGGAGAATCCTATGAAACGCATGGGTACCTCCGAAGAGATCGCCAAAGCTGCCTTGTTTTTGGCCTCAGATGATTCTTCCTACATCATGGGAATTGACTTGACCGTCGATGGGGGAATGACACAGCTCTAAAGAGGAAGGCAATCATTGAACTTGGATCAAAATCAATCATTAATCCAACCGGGATTTTTTAAATCCAATTCGAGATTGACTTTACCTATTAGAGAACGCAAGTTCCTATCCTTGACAAATTGTCTGGGTAATCCCCTTCCCAGTGGCTCGAATTACACAGGCGAGGAGGTCGTTCGGAACTTGGAGCGTGATTTTTTTGATTTTGCAACCATACCCACTCCTTCTTTGGGGAATCACCAACAATCTATATAGCAATAAACCATATACAACCCGTATCTTTTCACGGAATATTTCCGTATTGAGTTCAGCCCCAAACGGATCGTATCGAGTTAGCGACTTGACCTACCAATAATTATCTGCCTAGCAACACTCAGCAAGAACTGTAGCTATATGCTGATGCAGATAATTTAATCGAGTCTGACCCCAAAATTAAATTCATCTCGAATTACTTCATTCCTAAGGCCTGCCGCAATGTGTCCACATCAGGGGTTAACGACTGCAGTGATGTATTTTGTGTTTCGAATTGCCAAAACAACACTTGAAGTCGTTCCCTGCCGGTTTCGGTCTTTGCTGCCTCTCGTGGAGTTTGAGATTTTAGCGCGGGCAGTGGTGTATCCAACCATGTCTGCCAATGATGTTCTGACATCTCTTGTAACTGCGCCTGAACTTCCGGCGTTTCCTGTAATTCCTTATGTGACTCATCACTCAAACTCGTATCCGGCGAATGGTTAGCGATTTCCTCAAGCATCTTTTCCGATGACTCTATCACCGCGTTGCGGAAGATCGCCTGATTGCCTAGGAGGAATTCAAGCTCTTGCTTGATCATATCGGCCCGTTCCTGCGAATTGACCTCAATGGTGAGCTGGTCGTGGTTAATGACAATGTGGCCCATAACAGTGTTGTCCCAGCTCGCATGTTGCTGGCCCCCTTTCTTCAGCCAAGGAAACTCAATGGAAACCAGATCTCCACGCTCATCCTGGTTCCCGTCTTGGGCCAACTCATCAGCGTCCTCTATCATTGATAGGGTGATAAGGGCATCTAAAGCCTGACGCGGTGTGCATGTCAGAGTGTAGGAAAGCTTGGTCAACTGCAAGTAGTCACCATCGGTATTGTGTAGTTGAGGTAAGGAAGGGTGAGAGAGTTCCTCCCGAATGTCGTAATACATGGTGCGCAGCTCTATGTCATACTCAAAGAGGAAACTTTGATCATCATTAGGAAATTTTTCTGCCAGGTTTTCCCGAACGTCAATGAAATCGCTATGGTAGATAGGCGGAATCACCGTGGGCGCACAGCCCACCATGATGGAGGCATCATCCATGGTGATGATTCGTGTGAAAATAATCGAGGCTTTGGGCAATGTAGATGAAGCTTGACGCTCGTGAACCGTCACCTCCCGACCAAGAATCAGATCGCGTAGCGTAAGAGACTCGCCTGGTTCAACATCCGTGACCATAAAGAAACTGTAGGCCTGTGAACAGATTTCCTTGATAAAACACTGTTGAAATTCATCCAGTCGTGAGCCCTTTGCCTCGAGATAATGCTGAGCCACCGGCATTTCAGGAATATGTTCTGTCTCCTCTATTTCCGCATTGTCAGGTATCCAGTTGAACACGAACCAAGGAAGAAACGCCGTGTCTAGTTCAGGCTGAGAACTCGGGTCCAATGGTACGTCGTCCCACAGAGAAAACTCATCCCATGCCTCCACAAGCGCTTCTGGCCCATAGTATTTGTCGGCATGTTTCAGCAGAATCGGGATAAGCTCCCCTTCCGTCCTTCGCATTTTCAACCAGGCTAAACTGGCAATTGGCGCACTCTCCTTGGAGAGGCAACATTTTTTGTATTTTTTCCCGCTGCCGCAAGGGCAGGGATCATTACGACCATGTTTCTCCATACGCACCTTTTAACCTACAGTTCGTCGACTTACCCGAAAAGAAGAAGCCTCGCGCATATAACACCAATAGCTTGTCGATGCCCTGTTGCCATTTTCCCTATTATGCATCCTGTTCCGCAACCATCAGCTCACTAATTTTCCCAGCCTGGTTTCTGAGAGCAGAAAGCGAAATGGGTCAATAAGTCACGACTCGTCGACGGAGAAATCACGCAGCTACAAATGAGAGAATCCTAGATCCTCGAACTTTTTTCAATGACAATAACGGTGAGAAATAGAACGTAGCTGATGCTTAAAGAAAGTGAAGACATTCGCAAATAATAATAAGCCGTCATCTCATGAAGACAAACTTCGAGGCATGAAAGCAATTTGGGAAGGCCTTTCCAGTGAAAACCAATAAATTAACCCCCGGCATGGCATGAATCCGTTCTTCAAGAAACGGAACAAAGAGTTCAATCTGGAAGTGATCAGGTACTTGATTGGAAAGAGGCTAAGCAAGAACTCCGAAGACAATTTGAATGAAAGTCTAGATCCCTATCCTCTGCCCTAGTAGAAGACTTGCACTCAAAACAACAGTGTTACGAATAAGTAAGGGGAGGGGGGTTGGTGAATACTACTTTGATGCCCTATTTTCTGATATCGACTCTTTAGCCTTTATGTAGGCTTCCCGAGCAAGCGTAGGATCAGTGACTGTAGGCTTTTTTAAGAAACTTCAAAATTGTCAGAATAAGGTAAAGTAAACGTATGGCTTGTATGTTTCCAGGCCAAGAAGACATTCATAAAACAGTAAATTGAGAATTTACTTTTGAGCAAGTAATCATTGGAAATTTACAACTTCATCCCAATTTATTGACTCGGTATCTTTTCTTTTTTTGAGTCCGCAACCTAAATGAGGCTGGCAGGTCACTGTGCAGCCAGGTCGGCATAAAAATCCTTGCCCTCGTGATTGATGACGATGAAGTGGGGAAAAGTCTTCGACTTCAATTTTCCACACGGCTTCCATGCCTAGTTCTTCGTATTCCAGGACTTCGACTTTTTTGATGCGGTGTTCGGCCAAGCGGGCCGCGAAATCACTTGGCCCTTCAGAGGCTAATTGCTTTGTTGGGGCTGATAGCTGAGACTTGGTTATTCAACAAAGAGAAGGCAATTTTCTCAAGAGGTGGTAGATATCTTCTTTGGCTTGGTATCGAATTGAAAGTCTGAAAGGTTTATTGGGTTCGGACGTTTTGACAAATATAGCAACTCAACACCCACGACGTGATTGGAATCATCATAGTCGACGATCACACCAGGAGCAACTTCCTCTGACTCCTCTACCGGAACATCTACCAGTTGCAAATGCAACGCATCGGCATCTTCGTCAATTTTTAATCTCATAATTGATTCCTCATCTTACGATCGAAATACAAGGTAATGATCCGTAGCGGGTTGGAGTCTTTTTTGACCACCACTCGCAGTACCTGATTTTCATAGGCTTGAATACGGCCAAGACGGTGCTCCAGTTTAGGATCAATGCGGTCAGGTTCCACTTTTTGAGGTTTGTGATTACTTGTTCCATCCATCTATACGAATTGGTGATCGTTTTCTCAAACTTTCTTGCGCATGTTCGGTCAATTGATAATCCACTATTTTCTACCTATTGGCCACATAGGAAAGCATTTGCTTCTCATGTTTGACCTACTTCTTCTCCAGCTCTCCAACCTGCACCAACGCTGGAGGACGTTGGGCTGCAAGGTCCGCATAAAAATCTTTGCCTTCATGATTGACAACGATGAAGGCGGGGAAGTCTTCGACTTCGATTTTCCATATGGCTTCCATGCCTAGGTCTTCATATTCGAGGACTTCGACTTTTTTGATGCTGTGTTCAGCTAGGCGTGCAGCGGGACCGCCAATGGAACCTAGATAAAATCCGCCATATTTCCCGCAAGCATCCCGCACCTGTTTGGAGCGGTTGCCTTTGGCCAACATGATCATGCTGCCGCCTTCGGACTGAAACTGATCGACGTAGGAATCCATGCGACCGGCCGTGGTGGGTCCAAAAGAACCTGAGGCATGACCTTCGGGCTTTTTGGCTGGACCAGCATAATAGACCGCGTGATCTTTCATGTATTGCGGAAGACCTTCACCCGAATCCAGTCGCTCTTTGAGTTTGGCATGGGCAATGTCTCGCGCAACGACCAGAGGTCCCGTGAGCGATAGTCTTGTCGCAACCGGATACTTACTCAGCTCTGCAAGAATTTTGGGCATGGGCTGCTTTAAATTAATCTTGACGACTTCTCCTTCGAGATCTTTTTCCATCACTTCCGGAAGATATTGTGCAGGATTGGTCTCAAGCTGCTCGAGAAACACACCATCTTTACAAATTTTTCCAAGGATCTGACGATCGGCTGAACAGGACACCCCCAAACCTACGGGGCAAGACGCACCATGTCGCGGGAGACGAATGACGCGCACATCATGGGCAAAGTACTTTCCTCCGAATTGTGCGCCGATGCCCGTCTCTGTGCAGAGTTGTAAAATCTCCTGCTCCAATTCGATATCACGAAATGCGCGACCCAAGTCGTTTCCAGATGTTGGAAGATCGTCCAGATAATGACAGCTGGCCAGCTTCACCGTCTTGAGTGTGAATTCTGCGGACATGCCTCCAATCACCAACGCCAAATGATAGGGCGGACATGCCGAGGTCCCGATCGTACGGATTTTTTCGGCGACAAATTTCATCAAAGATTTCGGATTCAGCAGAGCTTTGGTTTCTTGATACAAAAATGTTTTATTCGCCGAGCCTCCACCCTTGGCGATAAACAGAAACCGGTACTGCGAACCCGACTCGGCATAGAGATCAATCTGCGCCGGTAAGTTATTGCCAGTATTTTTCTCGGTGTACATGTCAATCGGAGCCATCTGCGAATAGCGCAAATTCCGCTGATCGTACGCCTCATAGATTCCACGAGAGAGCGCTTCCGCATCTTCACCAGTCGTAAAAACCTGTTGCCCTTTATAGCCAAGCGCAATCGCCGTCCCGGTGTCCTGACACCCAGGCAACACGCGACTGGCCGCAATGTTGGCATTTTTCAGTAACTCAAGCGCGACAAACCGATCATTGTCCGAAGCTTCAGGATCATCTAAAATTTTGGCCAACTGCTGAAGATGACTGGCTCGAAGTAAATGCGAGATGTCATCCATGGCCTCACGTGCGAGGATAGTGAGGGCCTCAGATTTCACCTTTAAAATTTCTTTCCCTTCAAAAGTTGCCGTGGAAACATAGTCCGACGTCAATTTGCGATATTTGGTTTTATCAACTGTGTGCTCAAAGATTTCTTGATAGTGAAATTCGGCCATAGTCGTGACTCCTTCAATAGACGTACAGATATGAGCTGCTGAGATTCTCTACGGTAATGGCTATCTAACATGCTTGGCAAGGCAGGGCGGAGATGAAACTCACGTTATGTCTATCGTGTAGAATGAAGAGAGTCTCGGAATCAAAATATTTGAGAATCTCCTATTCCCCACTGCCATGACAAAATACCTTAGATTTATTGTTTTGGGCTCACTGCTGTGTTTTATCGTCCTCATCGCAGGGACGTATTGGACTGGAGCCTGGCTCACTGCTCCTGCCCCAGCCACGGTCGTTACGCCCTCGACTTTGTTACCGGCTCAATCCGTACATTTTTCTAATTCCAGAGGAAAGCGTCTGGCTGGCTGGTACATACCAGGACGTTCCGATTGTGGCACCGTGATCCTGACGCATGCAATTCGTAGCAACCGTGCGAGCATGGCGGGCAGAACGCCATTCTTACACAAAACCGGGTACTCGCAATTGTTATTCGATTTTCAAGCTCACGGGGAAAGCGAAGGGCAAACCATCACGTTTGGATATCTGGAGCAAGACGATGTCAAAGCCGCAGTGCAATTTGCCTTACAACAAAACCCAT
Source organism: Nitrospirales bacterium (assembly GCA_021603905.1). Taxonomy (GTDB): domain Bacteria; phylum Nitrospirota; class Nitrospiria; order Nitrospirales; family UBA8639; genus JAGQKC01. The sequence continues at coordinate 69,880 of BQIU01000008.1, read as the reverse complement.
CGAATCCGGTCGGTCTCATTGGGTTTTCATTGGGAGGTGTCTCAGCAGTCTTAAATGGCCCCGCCCTCAACGTAGATGTTCTGATTCTCGAGGCGGTAAATTCAAGACTCGAAAACGCTGTCATGAACCGCATTCGTCAGCGCGTTGGCACATTTGCGCCATTCCTAGCCTATCCCCTGCTTTTTCAGCTGCAGCTACAATATGGTCTAGATCTAGAAGAACTTCGTCCTATCGATTCCATTCGCTCTCTAGAAGTCCCTGTCTTTGTGATAGGAGGCACACGCGATCAACATACACTCCCGTCAGAAACAAAAGCCCTCTTTGCGGCGGCCAATTCTCCGAAAGAACTCTGGCTCGTAAAAGGAGCCCACCATCAAGACATATACCAGTTTGCACCGGCAGACTACGAAGCCCGGGTCCTGTCGTTTCTCAATACGCATTTGGCCTGTGCCTCTCCAATGATTAAATAGGAAATCTAGAGAATGTTGAAAAAGGCCTACAGCGACGGCGCAGGTATGTCGTTCCCTGAATTGTCGCTCGTTGCTCGTGAAGCGTATCTCGTGAAGAAAAGACAAAAGATTCTTCTTGCGAAATACGAGATACGAACGACGAGATACGTTTTTTACCTACGAGATACGCCTATTCTTTCACTTGAAAGATATCCGAAGTGACTCATCGGCGGATGGGTGTGTAAATCCTTGAGCCACCACTACCGTACATTCCCGGCTGTACGTCAAAATGGACCATTTATGCACATCCACCTTGACATCATATAATCCTATCAGATCTGGATGCTGCTCTTTAATATGGAGCAGTGCTTTCTTATAACTTCCGTCCCCCTTAGCCCCTGAAACACTCAGACGGTCTGTCGCGGAAAAGATAATGGGAATGGAGAGCCCATGCTGACAACTATCGCCCATGACTTCTCCTACTGAAACCACATCGTCAGGCCTCTCATTGTGCGTTAGGGTTTGATAGGATAGCGGTGCCTCAGAGTCATAATACAACACGAATCCTCCAACAAAAATCAGACCAGAACGAGCTTCGTAGGCCGATCGTTGCAACGGGGAACATCCAGAGGCAAGCACACACAGCCCCATCAGCATGAGAACGACTTTCATACGGAGCCCACTTTTCCCGTCACGACAGTACATGTCTGCGTATACAAGCCAAAGACATATGCCGTGGCTTTGACATCGACATGCACATCATAAAGAATGGAACCAGTGGGTTCGTTCGCCAAGGCATTCTTGATAGCTCCCACATATCCGCCATTACCCCAGGCCACTAAAAATAACACGGCTCGATTACAACTTTCCCCAATCACCACGTTATCTGTGGCTTTGGCTTTTACATCGATCGGACTTGCCGAACGATACGCTCTCGGCACCTGAATATCGGTGTATAGACACCCGCTCAGCAACATCGAGCCAACCAACATGACCAGCATTGTCGTTAATTGTCGTTTCCGCATTCTCCCTAGCCTCCAAAATAAAAGAACGATTCACAATCTCGACGGTGCCGTGTATTCACTGTTGTTTCCCAGCACTCCCTATTACAGATCAACAGCATTGTGTTTAGCTTAATTGAGAAACGAGATTCAAGAGGGCCCCATTCTGAAATCCGTCTCATCTATGTTGCCAAGTTAAGAGCAAAGCAACAGAGAGAGGATGGTTTTACGTCATCGACTCTTGACTCCACACACATCTCATGTCACATTTGTTATTCATTTTTGCAACGAGAAGGCAACATGCCATGTTGCAGGCTATTTGAGATATAACAGTCCGTCTTGATCACGCATAGATACTCACAAACTGACACGCATGATACATAAGACTCAGGGATTCTTGAACACACACAGAGTGAATCGGACAACCACCCAGTGGGTTCAACGCCTGGCGTTGAGCCTTGGCATGTTCTTGATCATCGGAGGTCTCTTACCTCACACGGGAACAAGCCAGACAACGACAGTCAAAGAACAGGCTGAATCCCCAACGCGGCCTCAACATCTTAATATCACCCCTGAACCATCAGCCGCTCCCGGGACTCCTACTCATGGAACCTGTTACGAGAATATTCCCTGTTACAAAAAGACATTGGAAACCGTCTTGAAAAAACTAGGAACGGAGCAAGCCCTTCAAGTGATCGAAGAAATCGTCAAGAAGGATCACGCGGCGTTACGCGAAGCCCATAATCTCACTCATCATGTCGGACGAATGTCCTATCATCACCTCAAGGACGTCACCGCTGTCATGTCGCAATGCACGCCCGCTCACCAATCAGGCTGTTATCATGGTGCACTGGAAGCCTATCTCACCAGTAAGCCGCGTATTCAATCAGACGATGTCGTCGCCATTTGCAGCCCCAATCTTGAAAAAGAAAAGGGTCGGTTCGCGTACTTCAATTGCTTTCATGGGTTAGGCCATGGCCTGACGATGCATCTCAATCATGACATTAAACAGGCGTTAGCCCTGTGCGACACGTTAAACACGGCTTGGGATCAACAATCCTGTTACGGCGGAGTCTTCATGGAAGGCGTGGTCACGGGCATTAATGGTTCGCAACAACATAGCGGACATCATGGAAAGGAGGCCCAGCACCACAAAACTAAACTCGTCGACCCGAAGAACCCTTTGTATCCATGTTCTGAACTCGATGAGAAGTATTTGCGAGAATGCTACATGATGCAAACCTCTATTATTTTGCACCTGACGCAGTACGATTTTGCTAAAGGGTTTGGTGTATGCGATACCGCGCCGGAAGGCATGAAACCAACCTGCTACCAAAGTATGGGACGAGACATATCCGGTCACACGCTGCGAAATATTGACGAGTCGATTCGTCTCTGTCAGTTGGGAGTGGCCACACACCAAAATCGTTGTTTCATAGGTGTCGTTAAGAATTTTCTGAACGTTTCTGGTCGAGCCTCGGACAACGCCTTTGAATTTTGTCGACAAGCTCCCGAACAACATAAGCAAGATTGTCACAACGCCATAGGAGAGGAACTGCTCGTCCTCTATGCAGAACCCCAGCAGCGGACTCAAGCCTGTGCCCGGTCAGAAACTCAGTATATTCAGGATTGCCGTCAAGGAGCCCGTCTTATACTCGAGCAATCTTCAACGTTGATCAGCCGTGCGTCACCTGTATCTTGAACGTTCTCTTCTACCCTTTCCATCTCTGCCATGAACGCACCCTGCGTCAGCTGTTAACAGAGTACCAGCACATCCATTTCCGAGATTATATGGCCTTGCAGTTGTCACCGATGATGGGGACGCTCGCGTTCCCTGACCGAATGGGCGATGACTATCCGGAACTGCTGAACGCCGGCCGAATTGTTCAGGGACATTCAGTGAGTGGAACTATGAGTCTGGACGTTGTCGAAGCCGTCGACCGAGATTTAGCTGATCAACTGTGGCGATCGTCTTTTCATGAAGCGTTAACGGGTAACCAGCAATTTCAGCGAGGGCTCGTGACATTTGCCCAAGACCGTCAAGGCAACAGTACCAAACCCGCAGATCCCACCAGCCTCTTGAAGCTACAACGGACAGAATGGGAGTCTACGCCATTTAGCGTTGAAGCGATCAAAGTCTTGAGCGGAAAACGTCTGTCTCAAGAAGAAGCCGATCACTATGATTACGGATTTGCCTTAATCAAAACTGCAGTCTCACTGATTTACACGATACAGCTCTGCCAGCAAATGAGTCTAGATGCGGCAACCGATTCGGTCTCCCATCATCGCTTGCTCACAAGGACATGCGGACGGGACAACGTGACTCTCACCAATCGACATATAAAGCGGGAAGGCTATTAGCTTCGCAAAACCGGGAAACTGACTCGGCATTACTCGGGTTGTTCATTTCGAATTCGCAAAAATACCGGAAAGCGGGGAACACCATTTTTCGTCAACCCTTGATAGCGAAACGTGATTCGGCTTTGCAAGGGCGGCGGATGGCTTCGTTGTTCATTCGTGAGTCCACTCCCGACATACAACTCTACGCCTTCATCGGTACGGACTTTGAGTGACCCCACTTGTCCAGCAAACTGACCTTTGCCTGGCCGATATCCAATCACCGTCGCTTCGGCATCCATAAACGGCTTCAGCTTCAGCACATCGTGCGTTCGACCACTCGCATACCGAGCCGTCTTTCGATGAAGCATCAAGCCTTCTCCGCCTTGGTCAAGAACTTCTGTTAGCCGCTGTTGTAATTCTTCTTCATTTTTTATCGTTTGCTGCTCAATCATGACGAGAAACGGGGAATGCGTGGTCTCTACCAGACGCTTCATCGCACTCACTCGCTGATCAAAGGGGCCACCATGCTCAGGCAGATCAAACATCATCAAACGAATTTCTCGCCACCCTTCATGAGGCGTGTGCTTTCTCACAATCGAAGAGGTCTCTTCATATCGTCCTCGTGCTATCCAGAGCTCGCCATCCAACGAGATATTCGGAAGGCCGGCGATAAACCAGGTGGGAGCCGCAAATGCATGTCCGCCTCGTGAAATGAGATGATTTCCATCCCAGCGAGCTCGCACCCCATCAAGTTTTTCACTCACCCAATACTGACTAACATCAACCCCTTGCTGATACACTTCAGCCAACATCACCGACGGCTTATCTTTGGCCTCAGCGACTGACCAAAACAGAACACCAACGAAGAGTACCGCCAACGCTAACAAGACATTCGCTAGCGGACGATGACATCGTGCAAGAGGTACCATACATTGAGAGACGACTGGGTAAATCAAACAGCAATCATTTCGATACTCTGGACTTCCTCCGTGGAGAGTTCAAACTGCTCGATATCGAGATCCTCTTTCATATGTTGCTGATTCGTCGTACCGGTTAACGGAAGCATGCCAATTTGTTGCGCAAATCGAAAAATCACTTGTGCGGGGCCAGTTCCTAACCGCTCAGCGATGGTTCTAAGCTGAGGATCGGCCCAAATATCCTGATTGGCCGTCAACAACGAAAACCCTTGGTAGATGATCTTGTGAGCTTCACAGATTTCTCTGACTTCTTTATCCCACCCCAATACGGCGTAGCATCGATTCTGCACGATCATGGGTTTGTTTTCCGCTTTCTCGCAGAGCAGACGAAGCTGTGCGGCATTCACATTACTCACACCAATGATCTTGGCTTTTCCTGATTGGTAGATGTTCTGGAGAGCCGCCCAGACTTCCCAATCTTCTGCACCTAACCCTCCGCGGGAATAGGGTCCATGCAAGACATACGAATCGACGTACTCCGTATGCAGATGCTCTAACGAACTCTGAAAGGATTGTGTGACCTGTGTAGTGATGTCGGTAGAAACATCATAGGGTGTCCGATGATCTTGTCCGCCGACAGGCGTAAATTTAGTTTGTAAGAAGAGCGTCTCCCGTTGGACTCCTTGCTCGGCCAACGCCAATAAGGCCTCACCCACTAAGGCTTCCTGATAATGAATAATCTGATTGGCTGTATCAATCGCCTTAAAACCTGATGTCACGGCTAACTGCACAAGTTGAGCCGTGGCATCTTTTTTCCACGCGGTTCCATACATGAACGACGGAACCGTGACATCATTATAGGCTGTACATACACTCATGAGTCCTCCATTCGTGTTAACTTGATCAGATGACGTTCGACATGTCTTGGACGACAAAACCCTCACGCATCCGATAAAAGTTTCATTCATCATCGAACACAAGTATCTGATTTCACCGGAGTCGAGGTCAAGTGAAAGAAGCGTGCGCTCCGTACATCAGGGCTTTGAAATTTCACATGATCATGGCACAATAGATTTCAACGCTTGCTTAGGTACGGTCCATTATCTCACCTGTTCAATCAAAGGAGAATTCCTATGGCTATGAAGCACCCGAAGTTTGAAGTGTTTAAGGGAAAGAATGGGAAAGCGTATTTTCGCTTAAAGGCTCGGAGTGGAGAAATTATTCTCGCGAGCCAAGGCTATCATTCACCATCGGGTGCTCGTCGGGCCATCACGTCAGTCAAAACCAACGCGAAGCTGTCCAAGCAATACGAAGAGAAGGTTGCAAAGAACGGGAAACACTACTTTGTCTTGATTGCCAAGAACATGCAGCCGATCGGTAAGAGCGAAATGTATGCCTCGAAACCCTCAATGAAGAAGAGTATTCAGGCCGTGATGACGGCTGCACCTGCCGCCGTGATTGAATTGGCTTGACTATAGCGAATCCAAATAAGTTCCAGTGGTGCCTAGGACACGAACGCTCAACACACTATTGACCTTGACGTTTCAATCTTTACTGAGAATCGCTAGAGTCACTCACTATAGTGGTCATAGTGGCCCTAGACCACGAACGCCCAATGGACTACGGGCCTTGTATGTTCAATTTTTACTGAGAATCGTTAGGGTCACTCAATAGCGTGATCATAGATGGCCTAGGACACGAACGCGTATCACACCAGTGCTCTTTGTCAGTCCAACTCTTACTGAGACGCACTCGGCAGACGAACCATGAGGGTTACAGGTGTCCTAGTAGCGACGATTGTTGTGTGATCCTACGTAACCTCAATAGGGAGCCGACGTCCAACGCGGTCTTGCCTTTGAGGTATAGACTTGAGGCCGCCAAGCCCGCGTGATGACTCACTTCAAACATTGGAAGGTTATACCCGCTTGGATTATAGCGATTACAAATACGCTCCAGCTCAACCATGAGGACTGTCAACGCGATATCCAATGTGTCAAGAATACGAAAAATTATTGAATCGGCTATAACTGACAATGATTGACGGTTTCTCTCACGTATTGGATATCAAAATTGTACAAGTTAGCGCTTGATTGTTTCGGTATAACTGAAACGGCTATAGCACCTATTGAGAGTCATCCGCATGTGCCCATCCCTTTTCACTATTGGAAGAAAGGGGATCGAAGCCTCTCATGAGCGTGCACGTGAGAACGTAATAACGGCCGCCTCACGTTCCCAGAATAACAGAAGTCGTTTCTTTTCGATCACCATAAATGTCACTTCCCAACCCTGCCGACCGAGTTCATTCATGCGTTCTTCCATTCTTTCGATCGGTAATTTACTGGCCCCGAACAGTAAGCTGCCCAGCACGCCTTCCGTAATCACTTCAACCTTGTACTCACGAGCAATCGCCATAGCACCTGATTTCCTAGTTAAAACCCGTCAACGCACAATATCCTGCATTAGACTTTAACCGGCCTCTGGCCCTAGCGGTTTCCACACAAGAAGCAATGCCGCAAGTAATGTGAGATTGCTCATGAGTGCCGTGAGCATGGCCACCCCTGTCAACACACCAAAATAAATCGTTGGAATAAAACTTGAAAAAGCCAAGATTGAAAAGCCCGCTGTAATAATGAGTGACGTATAGTACATCGCGATACCGATACTATTATGACAGGCTTTGATTGTTTCTCGATAATTCTGATAGGTGGGATACTCCACTTGAAACCGGTGAACATAATGAATGGTGTCGTCCACTCCGATACCAATGGCAATGGCCGCAATGGTAATGGTCATCATATCCAGCGGAATACCAAGCCAACCCATGACTCCCAACACGACCCCTGCCGCCAGAATATTGGGAACGATGGCAATGAGAGAAATAGCTAGATTACGAAAGGCAATCATAAACATCACCAAAATACTGACAAACACCACTCCCAATGTCAGAATCTGAGATGTATAGAGACTCTGAAGTAAATTATTATAGAGCACGGCCATTCCCGTCAGATGTACATTCTTTTCAGAGAATTCCATCTCATCAATAAGATAGGATTTAATCTGTTCAATGAGTTGTTTTCGTTTAAGCGTAGGCGCCGATTCAATAAGACGCATGCTAATTCGAACCTCATTCCCATCGGGAGAGAGGTAGGGATTCATTAATGCGTCCTTCACATCGTCTGGGGTCCATTTTCGTAGAACAGCTAATTCATAATCCTCCGGCACTTTCTGGTCATTGAGTTGTTTAAACACTTTCATGCCGGTGGCGATCGAAAGAACTTTCCCAACTTCAGGCAGCTGCTCTAAGTAATCATGGATTTCTTCGACCACCGCTAACCGATCACCATTAAACCAATAGGTAATTTTTTCAGTATTTCCTTCTTCGGCAAAGGGATCGTCAAACGGATCATCTTGTTCCTGGCCTTTCCCTTGTGACGCATAAAATTCATCATCCGCTTCAATGATAATATCAAGAGGAATCGTCCCGCCTAATTGTGAGTCTATCAATTCCATGCCCTGATAAATTTCGGTCGAACTCTTAAAGTGGTCAATAAATCGGTTCTCCACTTCTAATTTCAAAATACCCATAATTCCAAGTAAAACGAGAACGGCACACCCAACAATCACCAACTTCGCATGATCAAGTGTCCATGACGCAATGCTAGCAGTGAATCTTCTGGTTAAGTCCCGCCGTGCAACAATCTTCTCGGGTTGAAGGAGGGATAAGACGGACGGGAAATAGATAAAATTGAGGACAAAGGCCACGGCAATGCCCATCGTCATCATCCAACCAAAATCAATCACAGGACGAATATTACTGACAACAAGCGAACAGAACGCCACAATCGTGGTCATGGCGGTAAAGAACGACGGCATGAGCATCGTGTTCATCGTCTCGAAGACAATAGCTTTCTGACTCTCTGCCGGTTGCTGTTCACGGAAAATCCGATATCGCACAATCAGATGAATGCTCAACGACATGGTGACAATGAGTAGCAGCGAGGTAAAGTTTGATGAGATCACCGTCACATGCCAGTCAAAAAATCCAAGTAGGCCGACCATGAGACAGACAGAAATGAGGCATGACGACATCGGAATGAGCACCCACCTGATTTTTCGAAAAAACAGCGCTAACGCACATATCAAGAGACCAGTCACCCCAAATCCAAATACGACAATATCGTGCTCAATGAAGCTAATCATATCCGACGTGATCATCTGAACTCCGCCGAGATACAGTTGAGCCTGATCACGGAATGGTTCCATAATTTCCCGTATGTGCCGAACGTTCGAACTTTGCATATCGACGATTTGTGCGTGGGCATCAGCAAATTCGACAGACAGGGCTTGGAGCTTGCTTTGCTCTTCAGCCGATAGCCCCGAGGCCACGTTCTTTTCTCGAAGTTGATTTCTGGCCTGCAACAAGTCCTGATAGTGCTTATCAGATTTAAAATTGACTTGAAGCACTGTTGTTCGTCCATCAGGGCTGACGAGATTGTTTTGATAAATGGGGCTTTCCAAGAATTCCTGACGAGCCAAGTCGATATCGACTCCAGGCGTTTCCAGCGTTCGAATCGGCGCTCCATCTGTCAGATCGGAAATCGTGACTTTCGGACTATTGAGTAACGGCACATCTAAGATGGTCACCACGGACTCTACGCGTTTGAGTTTCGACAATGCATCACGCAGTGCCTTGAGTTGCGCAAGAGACGTTTCTGAAAATAAGTCCGCTTTAGGCGAGTAGGTAATGATCAGAAAGTCATCTGACCCATAGGTGTTGAGGGTTGAACGGTAATATTTCAAGTCTTGATCGTTTTCCAACACGATCGATTCCGATGAAGCATCAAGTTTAAGATCAGTACTGTAGACGATGAAAAAAGAGAAAAGCAGAAAGACCGCCGTTAATGCGAACCACGGCTTTTCAATGACAGTCTTTTTGTAGAACCTCACGAACGTAGAAATCATAGAAGTGAAAATCTAAGCCCTCTTCTTGGAGTTAATGAAATTTTAAAGAAAAAAAAGGCGGAGCACGCACGACCCTAAGAGTTCAACACTTGAGAACGCAGACTGCATTCTTTACCCACACCTTGCCATCCTCAATGACGGATGAACAACAGAAACGGCTAAGAGAGCATACATGCTGGAGAGTTTACTGTAACAGAACATTGCTCAAAACAGGGAATCTTGACACAAATAAATGAGAATATTTTCTGAACCCGATACTGTCCAGTCACTCCTAATATACACTAACGGGTCCATGCTTAATGAACACTTCTTTGCCTTCAATATAGGCACGGTCAGACCCCCACCAGTATTGAAATCGCTTCCAGCCATCACTTTTCGGCATGGGGATTTCGACACGAATTTGAGCCTCCGTCGTTGCGGCCAGGCTCGGCTTGAGCAGGATCAGTGTCAAATTTTTGTCATCCGAAATATAGGCCTTGAATTGACATTCCTGCGGAGCAATGTGAACAGGCTTGTAATCATATGCTGTCATCGTTGTCCCACCATACAGATAGGCAGCAAATAAGCAGGGTATAAGTGTGGAAAACATGATGTCCCTCACAGAGTAGGTGGATAATTCATGTTGTATTACTCACCAATGCGGCATGGCATTTTGAAACGAGAGGGGCAGATATTGTGTTAACCCCACCGTCCTCGTCACAGGTGTTTCCTTACAAGTGCATAAAGTGAACCACTTGAGCGGATATCACTCGACTTCCACAAATTCTGAAATTCTCTTCATCACGGTACCGCTATGCCGAAATACGCTATATTGAATGTCTACAAAGTAGAGATTGTCATCTCTCATTGGGACAGCAGTTGTATCGAATCAGATACACTCTCGTATGACAACAGATATTCCAGTGACATGAATAATGAATCAGTCAAATAGTCAAACACTGAAGATAAATCATCTTGCCCCCATAACTAATGAGAGCAATTCCTTCTGTAGCATAAAGATATGGATCTATTCTGCTGGGAAAAACAATCATAAAAGCTGCAGCGTTCCTTGACCGATCCATTACATAAACCACTGAGAGTTGAAAGGAAATTTAGGTCACAAGCGTGTAAGAATTTTCACCATACCTTCGCATTCGCGGCGCCCATCGTCCCTGCTTGACCAACCCGAACGTATCTCCTACCTCCCACACACAGAATGCCTCAACACTTCTTGGCACATGGGTTGCTCTGTACATACATTAGCGCGCATCAAGTTTCAGACTACGATGACATACACCAAGATCTGCATATTCGTTAAAGGAAGGACAGCATCATGAGACAGTCAAATCATAAAAAACATTTCGACACCTTCATCGGAATATTCTTTGGAGTCATATTGGTCACCGCCGTCCAAGGGCTGGAGTCAGCACGGGCCGGACCGGATGATTCATACGATCGTCACAATCAATGTGCCTGGGTCCATACATCGGACACGCAGACGTGGACGTCCGTTCGCAAAACCTTACACCCAGAACCAGAAGAAGATTTCCTAGTCAACGAAGATGTCAATATCATCACGGGCTTGTATACGAGATCGTATTCTTTGCAGCAAAATGGAACCATTGATTACAAAACCGCCCGTCAGATTGTGATTTCAGAATACAACGAATATTGGAATACCGTCGTCGAAACCAAAGAGTACCCTCTATTATATTGGGAAGATGGCGATCGTGACGGAGCATTTGATATGTGGATTGATCAACAAGGTGATGGATCTCCCTGTGATATTGTGCCGTATCACATCTATGAAAAGAACAAACTCACTCAGTCAGCAGGCTACTAAAATTCTCTTTCACACTCACCTTTACCTCAATGTGTGTAGATGGTGGTGCCTGGACCCATAAACAAGGTGTGAGTCATGTAAGAGATTGGGAATGATTGAACAAAACCAGTTTATTTTGAAGCGTACTTTACGGCTTACATCCCTTGTGGACGTAAACTCCACCCTTTTTTTTGCAGACAGTCTCTCACTTCATCTTTATAGCGTGGGATAAAGAAAACTAGGATCTGCGAAGGATCGATACGACTCTCTCCTCCCAACCCCAGACTTCTCCGGCATTCAGTTTCATCGCGACTAAAGTCCTCCTCTGTTCCTCCAGGTTTGTACAATCCGAAATCAACGCTGGCACAACTGCTGTTCAGCAGCGTCATCACCACAAGAGGCCAAAACCACTGCGGATAAATCTTGATTCGATGCTCGACTCGATATTTGATACGATTCCTCACCACAGCCATGCCTGCCATGAAGAATTCACAAATTGAACAACCATGATAAACATTGCTGATCGTCTCGCACACATTTGTCTGCTTTTGGATAAATAGATTTCAAAAACTTCCCCCACGACCAATGACCCTGTTGGAAATTTAGGAGTAACAATTCTTCATCGCTACGGGCGAACTCTCTTCACGCATTTGCTCAAAACTTAGGCAGTTTGCTAGTCGAAATTTACGAGACATGATCGACCCTCTTCTTGTGACCAAAAGGAACATGCGGTTTCGAATAGCCAAGCACATGAAAAATAAAGTATATTTAACGAAACACGTGGCAGGCATTCTTCATGGTCCCTATCACAACGATTTGACGAGCACATAGGATGGTCCGTCATACTGAACATAGGAAAAAGCGAGTCCTCATCGTTGACGATGAACCTGCTGTTCGAAGGACTGTTCGAGCAGCGCTCGAATCTGCTGGATATGAATGCGCGGAATCTGAGAATGGGGCCACAGGATTAGCCTGGATAGAAGAAAATCACGCGGACCTCATTATCGCCGACTACCACATGCCAGTGCTCAGCGGATTACGATTACTCGAACGACTCCATGGAAACCAAAATGGGACGGCCCCACCAGTGATTATGCTCAGTGGAGTCCTGAAGTCTAAAGATAAACAGAAGGCTATAGAACTCGGGGCTTATGCGATTGTCGATAAACCTTGTAATTTTCGAGAACTGGTTCTCACTGTGGATGAAGCCATTGAATCTTCATCAATCTGACCTTCACAAAAAGACCTTCGACACAGCAAAAAGCTAGCACTTCCCAACCTCCAGCAGGCATGGCATCCTCGCCACCCTTTCGAGGCCTCTCAACACCGTTGATCCCAACGCCCTTCAAGGGCACTAGCGGGGCGGGCTAATCTGACGTATCCAACCACATGATGACTGGACAATTCCCTATAAAAATATTATAAGAGGCAATTAGGGTTAAGTCTGTACCTATTCATTACCTCCCCACTCGTTTCTCACAATTAAACAGTTCTTACCACCGAATACCGTATATGATGCATGTTTGTCGTCAACCAAGAACCTTCAACGAGATAACAGAGCCTGGTCACTCGCAACACGATCCTTTTGAGCTTTACACGATAGGCAAACTCTCGTCATGAGAAAATTTTTACTCCATGTTCGTCAAATAGGATATACATCGGCACTCTTGATAGTCTTTCTCCTGCCTTATAATATTGTCTACGCTGAAACACCTGCACCGCACGCTCATTGGGGCGGGCTCGCGTATCCAGACCAACACCCAACCTTGCAATTGGGACTCACATTAAATCGATTTACTGAATTTAATGGAGAAGGCGAGCGATTCAATGACATTCGAGAAACCATCGGCCTTAATCAAATCACATTCAGTTGGACTGAACATTTCGAACAGTTCAACGGTTGGAGCACGAACCTGACGGTTGGGGCAGGGCCAACCCGAGATCAACCCACGCGATATCTCCAAAACGAAATCGTTCATGAAGGACTGAAGAGGATTCCTAAAGTCCCAGTCGGTGAAAAACGACGACAAACAGATTTCATGATTACTGGGTCAGTGAATAAATGGATGTCGCTTGGCTCGCTCGACAGGATTGCGTTTGCCGGCCTAGGAGTGTCCTCCGGCAGTTTGTATCATGAAGTATTTGGACGACTTGGTATTCGCCGATGGTCACCCATCGAAATGCTTCATGGATCATCAAGCTCAGAAAAACCCTGGTGGGTTTCAGTTTTTGGACCGTTGCGATTTTCAGGGATGTATCGCTACTCACGGATATGGGAAGGGGCTGCGTTTCGTGCCTTAGCTCCAGAAACACACATCGCACAGGGCTCAGTCAGTTATGGGTGGATGCGGGATGATCATTTTCCACTTTTTGAGGTTGAAGTTGGTGTGACACTGGACTCCGGCATCTTCTTAGACGTATTTGGCGATTCGCTAGAAGAACGCTTTTACACACTTGCCATTCGTGCTCATCCCTTCACTCTTGAAACCTGGAACGATCAGCTCAATAGAAAAGACTTTGGCCCCACATATGGAGCTCGTTTAATGATCGAGCTATACACGTTTCTCCCTGATAGTTGGCAATGGCGCTAATCGAGAACTTTCGTGAGTCAAGTAGGATGACGCTCTCATTCTAAAGGATGACCCTTCAAGCAGCTATCTACTAACTCTTTCCCCAATCAATGAACCATTGAATCAAGATTATATGATTCATGGCGTCCGATCCTCGCCTTCGATTAATCGATTGATTCTGGTATCCGAAATCCACACTGAGAGAATCATTGAACCGGTGATTCATGCCGACAAAAAATCGATTTTGATCAAACCCGGACTCCGGTCCACCAAGGAGCGTATTGAGATTAATAAACACTTCATCATACACCACCACTCCCCATTGTTTGTTCGAATCAATAGGAAAATCTCCACGCACCATTTCACGAACTCTAAGAGCCGTACCTCTCGCATTCCGGATGAATCGCTCCTCTAAACGTGTACGACTAGATATCTTTAAATGTGTAAAGGCATGGCGATAGCTCAGTTGTTGATATAAACGATGCTCATCACGAAATCCCGGTTCATAATTCGTCACCCAGGCATACCCTTGCCAGATCGAAAAGGACTCGGAAAGCTTATAACCAAGCGCCGGGCGAAGAAGAAGTTGATCAATTTCTGACACGTTGTCACCAAATCTTGGATTCACTTCAACCCACCCCAAGAAGTTTCCTGGCAAGTGAAATCGATTATACAGAGGAAACCAGAGTTGTCCGTCATGCTCAGTTTCTGCATGTGAAACTCCCCCACCGACACTCCCAAATACGAGAAATGCCAACACAACAGACCGAAAGAACATCTTTAAAAACTTCCGATGCATATTCAATGATTCTCTCCTTTTCGAAAATATCGACTGGTGGATACAACCTCTAAATCTATCAGCCATTCAATTACACATCCCCAAGCAATTCCATGCATGCGATCATGAAGTGTCTCCAAGAACATTGCTGGCGAAAGATTCCTTTGAGTTACCTTATTCTTTTCGGTTACGAGAACTTTTTTAAAAGTCAGGCATATCAGTTTTTTCTGCACGAAACACATATTCCCTACTGAAATTGACGTAAAATCACAAGACCATGCACAACGGCAAACGTGGATATTTCTGTAAGTGCAAGCAGCTCTCTAAAGAAGAATGCCCATCAACGCTAGGAAATCAAGGAACTTCTGAGATGACGATAGAGGTGAGGCATTCGCGTATTGATGTCAGACATGGTCAGAGTCCCATGTACTGTCACCGCAACCGCACGAGCCGAACGAGGATTTGCCGAACAGCCCACTGAGAAAAACACCTTTACTGACCTCAATGCAAATTGACACAATACCTGCAATGTGAAGCATGAATGAATTTGTTGAATATCTCAAAGAAGTCTTCGTACATTTTGGCGCAATTGAGGCGCGAAAGATGTTCGGGGGATACGGAATCTATCACAAGGGAACGATGTTCGGACTTGTCGCCCAGGAGACACTCTACCTCAAGGCCAACGGTGGCTTGATCAAAAATTTCGAGGCGAGAGGGCTGAGGCCGTTTGAATATGAAAAAGACAACAAGGCGGTCAAGATGTCATACTACCTGGCTCCTGATGAAATGCTTGATGATCCAGACGAAGCAGCCGTATGGGCTAAGCGCTCTTATGAAGCTGCCATTCAAGCGAAGACAAAGAACAAACGAAATTCTTCCAGACGCACAAAGTAATTTCCCTCCCTTTTGTCTGAACTCATACCGGAACACCTCAGGAAAGCTGCCGAACTCCTAACGATCTAGCCACGGAGGTTGCGTGCTTCTCCACATTTTTTCTCTGGACAGGTTAGTTGGACTCTGCCAATAGCCGTTGGATTTCTCTCTCGGTTGTTTCATATTCTCCTTCACCTATTCGCGTGTATTGGATGACTCCTTTTTTATCAACCAAATAGAGCGTCGGCCAATAGCGATTTCGAAATTTACGCCATGTATCAAAATCATTATCAATCGGTACCGCATAGGATAGTTGTTTTTTCTTGATATACTCCTCAACTCGATTTACATCATGTTCATATTGAAACTCTGGCGAGTGGATGGCAATCACCACTAACCCCTGCTCTGCATATTTTTTATGCCAGGCCTTGACGTAGGGTTCAATATTACGGCAATTCCAACATCCAAAAGTCCAGAACTCGACCATCACCACTTTTCCGCGAAGATCCGCCAGCCGAAGCGGCTCCGAGTTTAACCACGTTTCATTGGTAATCTCAGGAGCTTGAGTGCCAACTCGTGCATGGACTTGCGGACTACTGGTCAACCCCATCATGGCACAAACACAACTAGCTAAGAATATTCCTGTCAACGTCAACCCTTGAGATCGCATTGCCAGTTCCTTTCATCATCTTTTAGGCTCCCTCGACAACCTGGGAAATTGACCCGATCGTGTCCAAGATGTTCAATACCGCCTATGAACCACATTCTCTGAGTATGGTCAAGAAAAAGGAAAATCCATTACAGACCTGCCGGAGTCTTAAGATTTTCCGATAAGGCTTTTCGCCTACGGTTCAGTCCTTTCCACTCGTGAGTCAACAGGATTCACCGTTAACACCTACGTATATAAACTCACTAAAAACAATAGACCTACGTAATTCCAATGACTGTGAATCCATTCAAAACTTGATTTTTATGAAGGGAGATCACGTACACCGCTCACACCACAAGCACCAACCAATACACTACATATCGTAGGCTTTAGCCTATTTTCAAACAATATCATCCGGATATTCACTTTCCTGACCGTGGTATTTAACTTGCTTTTGATTATACGTTGATACGAATTTGCGGGCCCCTCCTCTTTAGAAGATCGACAGCATACTCCAATTTATTCCCAGAAATGGATCGCAACAGCGTTCTCGTTCACATTACTTCTTCAGCCTTCATTCAAACATGATAACCACAAATCACACGTCTCAACTCAATGATGGCCCTTTTTCTCCTCCGCAATTACTACATTTCATTCAGGGGGTGTTGTCTTCATGCTTTTTCATGATCCCATTTTATCATTTCGCTCAGAGCCAAATAACGTTCCTTTACCTCCATCAGCAGAAGTAGAACGACCACGGATTCATGGGAAGTTTTTATACAGGGGCCATACCAAGTTATGGATTCGAGGGATTACTTACGGCACGTTTCGGCCCAATATGGAAGGGGACTTATTTCCGAATCCCATCGCGGTAGAACAAGACTTCATTCGTATCGCTTCGCACGGGTTCAATGCCATCCGAACCTATACATTACCCCCTCGGTGGCTACTGGATCTCGCGTATCACCACGGATTGCTCGTGCTCGTTGGCCTGTGGTGGGACCAGTTCGTCACCTTCTTAGATGATAAACAACTTGTCCATTCCATCAAACACCGTGTCCGAGAATCAATCCAACGTTGCGCTGGACATCCGGCCGTGCTGGCCTATTCATTAGCCAACGAAATACCTGGCCCGATCGTTCGCTGGTATGGTCAACAAAAAATAGAACGCTTTCTGGAACAGCTCTACACTATCGTCAAATCTGAAGATCCACAAGGGCTTGTTACCTATGTCAACTATCCCACAACTGAATACTTAGAGCTGCCCTTCCTCGATTTTATCTGCTTTAATGTCTACCTCGAACAACAAGACACGCTCATTGCCTACCTCGCACGCCTGCAGAACATTGCCGGCGATCGCCCTCTGGTCCTCGCTGAAATCGGGTTAGACAGCCTACGAAACGGGCAAGACAGGCAAGCCGAGGTGCTGGACTGGCAGATTCGTACGGTTGGAGCTGCCGGAGGTGCTGGAGCATTCGCCTTTGCTTGGACAGACGAATGGTATTGTGGAGGCCAAGAAATAGAAGATTGGGACTTTGGGCTAACCGACCGCTTAAGACAACCTAAGCCAGCCCTTGCGTCAGTTGAAGCCGCGTTTCAAGATTTCCCGATTCTTCCCAAACAGGAATGGCCAAAAATTTCTGTCGTCGTCTGTAGCTATAATGGATCGCGGACGATACGTGATTGCCTCGAAGCCCTTCAGCGGCTGGACTATCCGCAGTATGAAGTCATTGTCGTCAACGACGGGTCAACGGACAATACAGAAGATATCGCGAATGAATACCCTTACCGCGTGATCAGTACGACCAACCAAGGACTCAGCAACGCCAGAAACACGGGAATGTATGCCGCTTCGGGAGAGATTATCGCCTACACCGATGACGATGCCTACCCCGATCCTCATTGGCTGACCTATCTCGCACATATGTTTCTCACAACGTCACATGCCGCCATCGGTGGACCTAACCTTCCACCAAAAGACGACGGCTGGATTGCAGAATGTGTGGCGCACGCTCCTGGTGGCCCCATTCATGTTCTACTCGACGACCAGCTTGCTGAACACATACCAGGATGTAATATGGCCTTCAGGAAATGTCACCTTCAAGCTATAGGCGGATTTGATCCACAATACCGAACAGCGGGCGATGACGTTGACATGTGCTGGCGCTTACAAGAACAGGGATGGACGATCGGGTTTCATGCATCCGCCCAGGTCTGGCATCATCGGCGAAACTCCATTCGCACCTATTGGAAACAACAACGCGGATACGGTCGGGCCGAAGCGTTGTTAGAAAAAAAATGGCCCCAAAAATACAATGTCGCTGGACATCTATCATGGAAGGGTCGGCTCTATGGCAAGGGCAGTGCAAACGCCTGTTCGTGGAGGGCATCACGCATATACCATGGCGTGTGGGGAAGTGCACCATTTCAACTGCTGTACCAGGGAAGTCCGTCAACGACCCTCTCCCTCGTACAAATGCCTGAGTGGAATTTAGCCGTCGCGGCACTCGCCATCCTTTCAATATTTGGCTTGATATGGACTCCACTTTCCATTGCCATTCCTCTTCTCGTCGGGGCGCTTGGCACCGGAGCGTTCCTGGCCTTTCGACAAGCCCACAAATGTCCGTTCGAAGTCCCACACTCACCGTTTCTTCGTCTTCGATCAAAATTCGTGACGGCAGGACTGCACCTGCTCCAACCGATTGCACGCTTAACGGGACGACTGTCTTCAGGCTTAACTCCCTGGAGAACACATCTCACAGAAAAATTGCTCCTACCATCAGCTCATAGATTTACCGCGTGGAGTGAACAATGGCAGGCTCCCCCTGATCGATTGGAGACAATAGAGAATATTATTCAGGAAAAACGAATGGCGGTACAGCGGGGAGGCGACTTTGATCGGTGGGATTTACATATCAAGCCTGGAGTGCTCGGAGGAAGCCGTGTTCGAATGGTGATTGAAGAACATGGCAAGGGGAAACAGCTGATTCATTGCCGAACCTGGCCAATCTATTCAAAAATTTCCGTCGCATGTATTGCCGCATTAGGACTGCTGGGAACATGGGCGCTGATTGATCATGCATGGATATTTGGCACTATCTTGATGAGCTCGTTCCTTTTACTCATGCTGAGAACTCAACAGGAATACTCGTCTGCGGCACTTGCCACCAAGGAAGGCTTGATGGCAACCATCGAATGTGATATGCGTCCGGAATCGGACGTGGACAATCAAGATTCGTTATTTCCTGAGCCTGCCGTACTTGTCAAATAGCCCGAGAGCTTCCTGAGAATCCACGATTGTTTGCCTATCCGCACATGAACCTATAGCCGCTTCTAATAACTTCCGATGCTTGAGGCGTAGTATTACGCTGTGGCAGTCTTAATAATTCAGCTGAAAATTAATTGGATTCGCTATAGATAAAAAATATATGTTCAACCTCATGGCTATCTGACAAACACACTGATGACGCAACACGATCACCCTCACACACGCCAGCACGCCAGCACATGGAAACTCTCCATCTGGCTCCTTCGTCTCTGTGGTCGTGGAGAAGAAGTCAAAATCGTGCTGGGAGTTCTGCTTCTGCTTGGCGGATCCGCGTTTGCACTCCTGCAACCATGGCCCTTGAAGCTTGTCGTTGATTCAGTGCTCGGAAATCACGATGCCCCGGCGGCAGTCACCCACGTCACCACTTGGATCACACATTTGATGCCATGGCTATTTACAAACAACGAAATGGCTCTTCTGCTTATTCTCTGCACTGGAATTTTGCTCATTCAGCTCCTCATGGGCGGATTAACGGTCTTGAGCACCTATATCCTCGTGGCGATCGGCCTCCGTATGGTGTTTCGATTGCGATGTCGTCTGTTTGATCACCTTCAGAGACTCTCACTCACCTTCCATGATACGACAACAGTTGGGGACTCCCTGTATCGAGTGACATGGGACACCTACTGCGTTCAGGCCCTATTTAACACCGGCCTCATTCCGGCACTCTTGTCCTCATTCACATTACTCGGCATTACCGGCATCATGCTCTATGTTGATTGGTTGCTGACGCTGGTGGCCGTAGCTATCGGCATACCGCTCCTGATCCTGATTCGCCAATTGGATCGTCCCATGCGTGATCGATCATTACGAGCGGCACAACGAGACAGCGACATCAGTACCCGAGTCCAAGAAACCTTATCATCCATCCGTGCGGTACAAGCCTTCGGACGAGAAGCCTCAGAGAGCCAACGCTTCGGTCACGACGCAGACGCCAGTCTTCGTGCCAAATTACGATTGACGGTATTGCAGAGCGGCTCGCAAGCCATCGTTGGACTATTACTGGCTGTCGGGACAGCAGCCGTCATCGGCATCGGGGCATGGCGGGTTCTTCAAGACGTGCTTACCGTTGGAGACATCGTCCTGATCGTCTCCTATCTGGCCATGTTATACAAGCCACTCGAAACCTTGGCCTATACCGCAGCCACTGTGCAAAACGCCGCGGCAGGTGCAAGCCGGGTCTTGAATATTCTGAATCAAACCCCAGAAGTCAGAGATCAAGTCGGCGCAACCCCTCTTCCGGTAAAAACGGCAGGCCCAATCACATTCGACCATGTCAGCTTTTCCTACAACACGGGAAAGCGCGTGTTGAACGATATCTGCCTGGAGATTCCAGCAGGACAGACAATGGCGCTCGTCGGCCATTCAGGCGCGGGAAAAACTACATTAGTGAATCTCGTGATTCGATTTTACGATCCGACACAAGGGCATCTGCGACTCAACAGCACTCGCTTACAACATGTGACGTTAGAATCCTTACGGCAAAACATTGCCTTGGTGTTACAAGAGCCCGTCTTGTTTTGTTCAACCATTCGCGAAAACATTGCGTACGGTCGCCCACAAGCCAAGAATGACGAAATCGAAGCAGCAGCGCGAGCTGCCGGAGCCCATGACTTTATTCTGTCTCTTGAACATGGCTATGAAACACAAATTGGCGAGCGTGGCGTCACACTTTCTGGCGGTCAACGACAACGTCTCTCGATAGCGCGTGCATTTCTAAAAGATGCTCCAATCCTGATTCTGGATGAACCAACCAGTGCCTTAGATTCAACAACCGAGCAACAAGTCCTGGAAGCACTGCAACGACTCATGAAAGACAGAACAACACTGATCATTGCGCATCGCTTGTCAACCGTGCGCGATGCCGATCAGATTGTGGTCCTTCAAGACGGAAAGATTGCGGAACGTGGAACCCACACAGACTTGTTGAAACTAGAAGGACATTACGCACGACTCTATTGCACACAGGTCGGCATCCAATCATCTGCCACACGTGAAGTCCCAATCTAACCCAATTTTCACAATAGAACATGATTCTTGACGATTTAAAAGCTTTGATGTGCAGAAACTCCATGATGATTGATAGAAGACCATCAACACGATGAAGCAGCGACTTCGTATCATTGTCACTGGCCTGGTTGGTCTCTATCCGATTGGAGGGGTCGCGTGGGATTACCTGCAATATGTCATTGGTCTCGCACGATTGGGACATGACGTTTGTTACTACGAAGATTCATGGTGCTGGCCCTATCACCCTCTCAAAAAAACAACGGTGCCGGAAGGTACCTATTCAGCAGAGTTCATCAGTAATTTTTTTCAGCGCTATGCCCCGGATCTTAAAGAGCGATGGCAGTATTTCCACTTGCACGAAGAACGCTTTGGAATGGATCAAGGCGCGTTCAATGACATCGCCAAAACGGCTGATCTTTTCCTGAACGTCAGCGGTGCCTGTACGATTCCCGACAACCTTTCCCCACGGTGCATCAAAGCCTTTCTCGATACCGATCCCGGCTACAATCAAATTGTCATGAGCGAACGGCCAACATGGTCTCAAAATGTCCAACAGTGGTGCGAAACGGTGGCAGCCCACGATAGGTATTTTACATTGGCCGAGAATATCCATTCTCACGATTGCCGTATTCCCAAGATGGGATTGTCCTGGCATATCACACGCGTGCCGATCGTTTTAGATGTATGGGAACACGTCTTGGCGAAACGTCTTCCCGAGTCGGCGTCATGGACGACGGTGATGACATGGAATCCATTTAAGGGAAAGCTGATGTACAAGGGCATCGAATATAAGAGTAAAGGGGCTGAATTCGAAAAAGTGTTTGAGTTGCCTCAGCGAACGGGCTTACCGTTCACGGTGGCTGTGGGGGACGACAAGGCCCCAATACAGCGACTGCTCAGTCACGGATGGCATGTGTTAGAAGGAGAAACGGTGAGCGTGACGCCGAACCAATACCAAGACTTCATCGCAGGATCATCTGGGGAGTTTTCTCCAGCCAAACACGTCTACGTGGCGATGCGTAGCGGCTGGTTTAGCAGTCGAAGTGCGTGTTATCTCGCAGCTGGCAAACCTGTTGTCACTCAAGATACCGCATTCTCTTCAAAACTTCCGGTCGGGAAAGGGCTTTTGACCTACACAAATCTCGAAGAAGCGGTTACAGCTCTGCGCGACGTTGAAGCAAATTATACACAACATGCGAAAGCTGCACGCATGATCGCAGAAGAACACTTTCATTCAGACATCGTACTCAACCAACTGATCGAACAAGCACTCAATGATCCAGAGTCTCCAGATCATGACACATGATCATGACGGCTCTTCCTCTTGTGTAGCATGTATAAATGACAACACTATTGTAAGGACGGAGGAACACCATGCTCAAACTGATGCCTGATCAAGTCAAAGAATTGTGGCAACGTATTGACCAGGATAACTTCAACTCACAAGACTGCTACATCGAACAGGAACGCCTGCTCAATACCTATCGAAGTCTATGGAACAACGCCCTACGGTTAGAGAATCAGCCGGATCTTCAACAAAGCATTTTGTGGGAACTTGGACAATACATGGGGTGCGAAGACGCCGTTGAAATTAGAACCCGGTGCCAACTGGCGGTTCCAAACCTCAAAGCCGAATGGCAGAACAAGGTTGGATTGAGTAATCGAAAATCTGTCGAACAATATTATGACGAGAGCCACACGACGATCTATGAATTAATGTGGTGGCATACCTTAACCGAAGACTCCTCGCCACTCGCCTACGTCACCGCTTTGGAGTTTGCCAGAAACCATGGCTGTCAGCAGTATCTGGACTTTGGCGCCGGAGTGGGTTCTGGCGGAATTCTTTTCGCTCGTGATGGATGCGATGTCTCACTGGCAGACATCAGTTCTCCGCTACAACAATTTAGTCAATGGCGCCTTGAAACTCGAAAGCTGTCCGCGAAATTCATCGACCTCAAAATCAGCTCTCTGCCGAGCCACGCCTTTGATATGATAACCGCCCTGGATGTCTTTGAACATTTGGTTGACCCCGTTGAAACTATTGAGAGAATTTCTGATGCGTTAAAGCCTGGAGGATTCTTTTTTGCCCGACTAGCCTCTGAAATGGATGATGACCGTCCACAACACATTGTTCAGGATTTCAAACCAACGTTTCAATGCTTGAAGCGTCACGGCTTCGTGCAAGTTTGGGAAGACGATTGGCTTTGGGGACATGTGGTCTTCCAGAAACCCTGAGTATAAAAAAACACATAACACGATACCTGAAACCTTGAGAGCATCGCTCGACTGAAGGCTTGTGCCCGATGAGTTGACTTGCCCCCTTGCCGACAACTCGTCAGACAGGTCTTTCAAGTTGCCCACATCTTGCCAGAATGTGAGGATTCTTCAAGTCATCTGAAACGGCCATATGCCAACATCCACACGACATACTCATTCTCAGTACATGCTGCAGCTCGATTCGCTACGTGCCTTTGCGGTCCTTGCCGTGCTTATTCACCATTTTTATCCGGTAAGCGAGTCCATGGGGCTGGGGTATTACGGAGTCAGACTCTTCTTTGTCTTGAGTGGGTTCTTAATCACAGGCATTCTCCTTGATTCGCGAAACCGCACTGAACAGTTAGGACAAGGAAAAATTTCTGCATGTTGTCAATTTTACGCACGACGCACACTCAGGATTGCACCGGTATATTATGTTGCACTGCTGTTGGCAATGGTTGCCGGAAATACGGACGTACTGTCTGGAGCATGGTGGTATGCGACATATATGTCAAACCTGCTCTTTATCAAGCTTGGGTTTTATCCCTCGACGACTGCACATCTCTGGTCATTGGCTGTGGAGGCCCAATTTTATCTCATCTGGCCATTTGTCATGTTGTTTATGGCAAAACAACGAATTCACTGGGTCATTGTTTTGACAATTGTGGCTGCACCGTTCTATCGATATATCGCAACCCTTGGATCTCATGAAGGCGTTGAATTCTATACATTCACCTTGTCTTCAATTGACAGTTTAGGGTGGGGAGCCCTTTTGGCTTGGCTCATTCACAACAAGAAAGACATTCCTGGATTGCAAAGTACTGGTCGTGGACTTTTCCTTTTTCTCCCGATGATGACTCCCCTCTTGATGGACACAACATATTTCTATGTGTTTGATAATACATTACTTTCTATCGCCTTTATTTGGTTTGTCGCAGGAGCAGCCAAAGGTTTCACTGGACCAGTTGGTATCATCATGAATTGGAAACCTCTCCTGTATATCGGAAAAATCAGTTACGGCGTCTATCTCTATCACCTCTTCATACCATGGGCACTGTATGAGGTCTGGGGAATCACTCAAACCGAACACGTTCTTGTTAATATGGTGATGTTAATGATTTCCACAATTCTTGTCGCGTCACTCTCTTGGCACGTTCTCGAAAAGCCGATAAATAGACTCAAGAAATATTTTCCTTATCCAGAGGCAACTCCCCAAGTACACAAGAGCCCTGCCTCAAACCACAACATCAGGGATTGGGATTTTCAACAAAACTATAGTATAACCAAATAGACTTCCATTCATGTCTTTGACCATACGAAGGGACACGAAGCATGAGTGACGCTGACAATGTATTGGTTCGGCCCTATAGGAGCCAGACACTAAGGGCTGCAGTTTTTGACCCCCGATTAGAAGCACATGTTCAGCACATCACCTTGACCGATGTTCAATTTTTTTCTTTCCCCCCACCCCCGACTATCCCTCAACAGGTTATGCGCGATAGCGGCCATGGTTACCGCACTCTGTCTAACCAACCCTGTCCCCTTTAGTCATGCGCAGGTCGAGTCGCATCAAGTCTGTACGCCGTTTGACTGGAACATGATGCCAGCCAATGAATGGGTCAACGTATCTACCTGTGGTGACTCACCGAGAAAAGTGTTTCATGGGGCTTCGACTCTTGCCGCAGAGAGAAGGACGGTCTTTTTCTTTGGAGCCGATACTCATGACAAGGATTACGACAACAGCGTCTATCGCTTCAGCCTCACGGACCTCGGCTGGAGTCAGGATTATGAAGCCGACTCGCTAGAGACGTATCGCGTCACGCCTCAAGGCTATCCTGCAACATCGACCAATCGTCCATGGGCGATGCATGCTTTTGATGGCTGGGATTATGATCCAACAACAAAAACTCTCGTACTTGTCGGGTTTCCCAAACATGCCACGCAAGCGATTCAACAGTTAAAAGATAGAGGAAAACTGAACCAATCCCTCAAACCTTCCACATGGCACTACAATCCTGACACACGTTCCTGGAAATTAATCCAAACGCAAACACCCCAGTTATTTGCCGGAGGATTCGCGTGGGACCCATCGGGAAAGCATTTTATTGGTCACGATGGTCAACGGACTTATCACTATGACCCTCAGTCTCACAAATGGGACACACACCGGGCTTCCTCCATCCCTGGATATCACCTTCGACTGGTCTACGATACGTTTACGAACTCATTGTTGTCTTTGGGGAACAATTATAGTGGTCAGGAACTGTGGAGTTACTCATCACAATCGACCCAATGGGAACGTGTCAAGGTTAACCAACCACCCTTACCCGCCAATGGAGCCGCGGTCGCATACGGAACCCACCATCATGTCCTTTTATATTTGGCGAACGACGGACCTACGCCATACGAAAATTCATCAGGCAAAAGTGCAACGTTTCTCTATAAAAGCCAACGGCATCAATGGGAGAGACTGCCCGTGAAGAGTCCGCCATTATTCGGCATGAACTATCTCACGCAATATGACCCCGTTGCGAAAGTGTTTCTGCATTTTGAAAAACCCGCGATTACTGACGAACACATCGCTGTGTGGGCCTTTCGGTATCGTCCGACACCATCCAAATAGCTGCACTCATAGACGTGGGAAGGCTCATTCCGACTCGAAGATTTGCCGCAGGCGCTGATAGAAGACACGGGCAATATGGCGATGAATGCCCACTAACTCAGCGGCCATACGAGCGGTTGTACCTGCCACGAAATGTTCGAGCAGTCGATTGACCTGAGAAGGCCTGAGTTTGCAATATTTTCTGTACACCCTGCCGCATAGAAAATCTCAAGCTTCTGTGCCAGCCCTTGATTTTTTCATTGTGAATATGGAACGATCATACTCGCCCTACCCCCAAGGTTTCTGCATGACCCATAGATTGATGTAAAGCCCTCCAGGCTTTTCTGTTTCGATGAGTATCCACAAAATCTTTTTCATCACGGTAGCAGCAATTCTACTCTACGTCGTGTCAGCTGCTGCTGTACCAATACGAACCGAACCAGCAAATATTAAACAGGACAATTCTCAAGAAACTTCTTCCGCTCAGCAGAACCTTTCAGTAATCACCCTCTCCGCAGAATCCTTACCTCTAGAGCCTTCAAACAGGTTTGAGCCCGAACCATTCTCTCTCAACGAAGCCTCAAGATTTTTCAGCACACTTTTGTATTCATTAACGTATGAAATTAAATTTACTCCGCTCGGCCGCCTCTACACAGCAATTCCGCAAGCACTCAACGCCCAAGATCATCCGCTCTTTTCATTTCGATTACTCCCTCACCCTGAAGTGCCCCAGTCGGCAGCGCTCTTGAATAACAATCATTTAGTGGTCCACCAGAAAGATGAGCCTGTTGCCAAAACAGAGGAAACAAACATCGTGAGCTCGATATTGTGGCTCAGCATGACGTTCCTTACACTCACTGGAGCTGTTGCCGCTATCATTTGGCACACCAGAAAAATCACTATTCTTCATATCTGACAAAATTACCGCCATTGTTCATCTGAAAAGTAATTTGATTGGCGTGCCAGGACAGCACGATCTTCTACATTCCCCAAACCTCCTTGAATATTGTCCGGCTTAGGAAATTTTTTCTTTAACCGACATATTCTATAGAGATGAACAAAACCCACCTTCTCAGAAACTTGTTGAATTTCCAAACTCTGTGGCCACACAAGTGCGTAGCTATAGCGAATCCAGATAATGGCCAGTTGAATTATTAAGACGCCGCAGCGCAATGCTAAGCCTCAAACATCGGAAGTTATTAGAAACGGCTATAGGCGTGATGCCCCCCTCTCCTGCAACAGCATCTCCCTACATATCACCACTCTTGCGTCTTCGTTCAACGTATTACCGTTGTTGGTATGAAGTGTCTCGAGGATTGAAGTGGGTTCGCCGTCATTATCACGAACAGCCTGCCTGTACCCTGCCTAAATCACTGACAACCCAGCAACGACGTCGAATCGAGGCGCTTCAAATGAAATACGGAATTCAATTCGAAAACCAATTCCATGTTTCGACGTCATTAGAAAATTATGAGTATCTCGACTTGCTCGATCAAACCAAGGAGAAATTCTGTTGGAATCCTGACCTTCATAAAGAAATGGTGGATGTAGGGTCACTAAATTTTTACTATGCCCCCGCCCTCCATGCCTTTTTTCAACCCCGGCAACTTCAGGGGATTGAACTCGAGGGGTACCGGATCTATACAAATTTCTATAGTCGGTTTGACTATGCGCAATGTTATATCCGTCCCTTCACCAATACCTCCTATACGGTCATGGACTTCTGTGATTACACAGGCTCAGCTGATGGGATTACCTGTTTTTATCCATTTGTCATACCTGAGCCATTGGTCGCCTGGAGATTGCCACTCAAAGTCTTTCAACCTGAACGCTTGTTTGAACGGATGACGCAAAGCCTCAGAAAGGAAGGGTTTGTTCTGATGATGAACCATGGAGAAGACGAGGCAAAGTGGGCCTGCGACTTTGCACAACGAAGTGGACTACAATTACAGAGTCACCCCCTACCGATTCCACCACTGTTACCACGGGCTGAGATGCCTATCGTCAGCGTCTGGCATAAACCTTGATGTCATAACGCTCGGTTATTTCTTGATTTTCCAATTCCAATGGATAAGAAGCACTTCACGTACCAAAATATTCAACGAATAATGCCCGACATATCAGGCTTTTACGAAATTCGAGATACGATTCCCGCTTGCGCGCCGGGCCTACTTCGCCGAAGTGGCTACGACGGCTGAAAGCGCTACAGCGCACAGGCACGAGCGACGCGTTCCAGTCTTCCCCAATCCGCCTTGACAAACCTTGAAAGCGAGTGCTACCTCCTCTAGATGGTCCCGACTCTCGAACAACCCCCTAAGCCAGATACCGCACAATCGGTCTCGACCTGGACGGGACAAGCCCGCGAGCAAGCCGTTCAACGCATGTTTACGGCTATTGCCGGTTTTTATGATCTCAATAATTCGCTTCTGAGCTTTGGCCTACATCATCACTGGAAAAAACGAGCCATGCAGTGCATTTCGGCGGTCAGTGGTGGTCGAGCCTTGGATCTCGGGGCAGGAACGGGAGATTTAGCCATACTCTTGGATCAACAGCTGGGACAGACCGGACAGGTCGTGGCCGCCGATCTCAACGAAGCCATGCTTCGAGTCGGCCTTGATAAGGTCAAAAACAAGGGATTATCCAACCGCATTTCCTGTTTTCAAATGAACGCGGAGCACCTGACCTTTCAGGACAAAAGCTTCGACACCGTCACAGCAGGATTTTGCATTCGAAATGTGGGAAATCGCTCACAAGCGTTTACTGAAATTCGACGAGTCCTCAAGCCCGGCGGACAATTTGTGTGCCTAGAATTTTCCCAGCCAACCACCTCGGTCCTGCGCAAACTGTATGATTGGTATTCCTTTCGACTACTGCCGTGGGTTGGAACCGTCGTCGCTCGAGATGGGACGGGGGTCTATGAGTATCTCCCGGCCTCAATTCGGACATTTCCCGACCAAGAACGACTCCGTGAGCTGCTACTGAAGGCCGGTTTCCAACGCGTTGACTACAAAAACCTCAGCGGCGGCATTGTAGCCATTCACATTGCGGTCAAATAACCTTTTATGAATTCAATACTTTACGTTTTTCTCCCCTGTAAAAAAGTCTATCCAACAGGGATTACCTATCTTGCAGACTTTATCCACCGCCGACGACCCGAGGTACGGCAGCGTATTCTTGACTTGTCTTTGTATCCCTTGAATGAACGACAACAAGCATTGCAGGATATCACCACCTCGTTTCAACCAGAACTCGTCTGCTTCTCCTGGCGCGATATTCAAATTTTTTCTCCACATGAAGGTGACGCCTCGCTCGAACATGCGTTTAACTTTTACTACTCCAGTAATCCTTTCAAGCGAGTCCTCGCCTCATTTCAAGGACTGCACAACCTCTATCGCTATTACATGGATATTCGGAGCAACCTGTCCTATCCGTGGCTCATCCACAAAAAATTCCCTTCACTCCGAATGATGATTGGCGGCGGAGCGTTTACCGCGTTTGCCGATCAGCTCATCGGAAAACTACCGGAAGGGATCATTGGCATACTCGGCGAAGGAGAAGATGCCATCCTCAAGGTGCTGAATGGGGAATCATTAAGCGAAGAACGGTTTATCGTCAAAGAAAACGGCACAGTGACAAAAGGCACGAAGAATACGCCGGCGCTGCTCGATTCCCTGACTGTCGATATTCCGTATCTCACGACGATCTTTCCGCAATATCAAGAATACATTGGCGAATCGATTGGCGTGCAGAGTAAACGGGGTTGCCCTTACGATTGCGCCTTTTGTCTTTACCCTTACATCGAAGGTAAACGTGTGCGTTACCGGCCGGCAGAAAATGTCGTGAAGGATATTGCGCAGTACTACCACCAATGGGGTGCCCGTCGGTTTTGGTTCACCGATGCGCAATTCATCACCGGAAAAGATGCCTATCCCCAGTGTACGGAAATTCTGGAGCGGATTATTGATCAAAAATTAGAGATCGAATGGTCCGGGTATGTGAGAACTTCACTCATTAATGCCGATCTCGCAAAACTCATGGTGAAATCAGGCGTTGGCGACTTGGAAGTCGCGATTACGGCAGGCTCTCAAAAAGTGCTGAACAGCTTGCACATGGGCTTCAAGTTAGAACATCTCTATGATGGGTGCCGGTATCTTCAAGAGGCAGGGTTTAACGGA
Organism: Nitrospirales bacterium; assembly: GCA_021603905.1. Lineage (GTDB taxonomy): Bacteria > Nitrospirota > Nitrospiria > Nitrospirales > UBA8639 > JAGQKC01. Next base: position 39,169 of record BQIU01000008.1, on the reverse strand, counting down.
AGAGTCATTTTAAACTATTCACTGAATTCACCAGAAGAAACCGAAGAAACACTTCTGCAGAGCATTGAATCGTATAAAACCGTCGCCTCGATACTTGGAGAAGACCGCGTCTTTCCGCTTATGTTTTTCTTAGGCGTGCAACCCAACACCGATTTGGAAGAACGATTACTCTCTGACGGCTATCTTTCCGCGGGTTACAATCCACTCAGCCTCACACCGTGGAACATCAAAAAACTCCTCTACAATCCAGCCCCTCTCAATAAACTCATCGCCAAAGCCTGTCTCTCAGCCTGGAATCGTAAACACGGCTCGCGCGACCCGCGAGAATGGTCCGGCAGCCTCAGTCAACAAAGCGCCACACAACAGCACGGCCACACCTACGCCGACTCCAGTCTTTCCAAAGGCATGGAAACCAATTCCGGCCGAGATGCATTGCTGACGCTCGAAGAAATTCTGCGGACTCGGAAGCCGAAAGATTCCAAACAGTCTACGCCATCTCCAACACCGACGCCTTCCTCCTAATATCTCATACAACGACAGTTTTCTTACTCCAAATTCTGCAGATCGATGTATGAAGTTAAATGGATGAAGTTATGTGAATATTCGGCGTAACGGAATAGGGTATGACCTGATATTTTTTGTTAAAATATGGAGCATAATAAAAATTGGCCTTCACGTCAGCCTTGTTATATGGTTTAAACGACATATACAAGAGGACTTCAGAACTATGGCAACACACGGCCTGTACCTTGACATTCTCCCATCCCCCCAACGCCGGTTGTGGGATGACCTGGTTAATCTACCAGGCTCATTTACCCTCTATGGTGGAACCGCCATTGCCTTACAAATCGGACATCGTCCTTCCATAGACTTTGATTTCTTTGCCTTCCAAGAAGTCCAACCGCAAGACCTCACATCAACCATACCATTCTTACAAGACGCAGAAATTATACGACAAGCCCAAAATACTCTCACATGTCTTGTTGAGCGTGGTGGTCTGGTACAGCTCTCGTTTTTCGGCGTCCCAAACCTTTCACCAATCAATGATCCTCTTATCGCTCAAGATAATGGAGTGAAAATTGCCTCTTTACTTGATTTGGCCGGAATGAAGGCAGCCGTAGTGCAGCAACGGGCAGAAGCAAAAGATTATATTGATTTGTCTACAATGATTGAGAAGGACGCGACGGATTTGCCAACAGCGCTGACCGCCGCCAAGTTGATATACGGCCCGTCCTTTAACCCACAACTGACATTAAAAGCCCTGTCCTATTATGAAGATGGAAATTTGCAAACTGTTCCGATTCACCACAAAGAACGGTTACTGCATGCGGTGCGCACAGTTGATCTGGATCGGTTGCCCCAGCTTGACCGCAGTCAAGACCAGAGGCACAAACGATGAAAGCACTTTCTCTGACCGATGAATTAGTAAAGGTTGCAGAACGAGTCATCTGGTTTGAGAAACCGGAAGAAGCATTAACTGATCCAATCCGGTTTGTCACCTATGCAATGACATATGGAACGCATGAGGATATGAAAGTGATCAAACAGTATCTGTCCGATGATGACTTACGCGAAGTCCTTGCCAAGGCTCCACCTGGGATTTTCGATCCACGTTCTTGGGCCTATTGGCATTTAAAACTTGGCCAATATCCACCGCCACCACAACCAATCCGCCGTTTTGAATGATCGTCGTGTCACAACATATCAAACTCCGTCATATTTTGAGACTAATCTGAACTCAGGCTTGCAGCATGCCACGAATCAAAACCCTTTGTGTTTATTGAATATCGCCATCTTTGTCACACTTTTCTTATAGAGATACTGTATTTTCGGAGAAAGTCTGAATAGAACGCTGCATGGAATTGGAAAATCATCATTCGTACTCCTCCTGAGCAAAGGCTGACAGTCCCAGCCGAATTGGGACACAAGCGCAGTGCCTCACCTACGCAATCCAGTTTCCCCAAAGACTTTTAACCCAACTCCGACCGGAATGCGTTACTGACACTCGAAGAGATTATACAGACTCGAAAGTCAGATTCAGATCAGAACACTTCAACCACGACTCCAACGTCTTCTTCCTGATACCTCATATTCTGCAATATAAATATTGTAGGGTAGGCATAGCTCAACAGAACATTGTTCATTTGGCATTTTGGAGAAAATCGGTGAAGCAAAGGTGAGACAGCATACGTCTGAGCTTTAATTTTCTATAACCCGAATCTCTTGGGCAAATGTCTTGATCTCTTGGCTTTCTGTTGCATTTGGACCTCAATAAAACTTTCCCACTCAATAGTCGATGATCCAAATTTTTAATGATATACGCCACACGATGACCAGCGATCAGCCCGGTCATGTTGATAGCTGCCCCTATCATTTCGAAAGAAAAAACTCGACTTATTGCAGTCAGCCCATGTTTTGTATCTCCAACTCAACCCCTTCTAGGTTGCCCTTGACCGTCAAGGTCTTTGAATGGCCTTTCCCCAGCAGATTTTTGAAGGCTTCATACGAGTGAATGAGCAACGTCTTGGCCTCCTCTAACTCGCCCAGGTCTTTCAGCACCATCGCCAGGTTGGATTGCCTGATCGCAATACTGGGATGGCCGGGTTCATAGGCGTGGCTGGCCAGCTCCAAGGCATGTTTCCCTACCGCCTTGGCGAGCTGATAGCGGCCCCGTTTTCGTTCGTGCGAACTCATAGAAGTCGCTATGTCGATCGCCTGTTCGGGCTCAGCAATCTCAGAATCTAACAAGATTTGCCCATGGGGTAAGACCTTTTCAAGTTCAGTCAATGCGGCCATGTCGGTTTCAGCTCGAGCGCGTAAAAGTTCCGCCATCACGGCCCGGACAGCTTGTGTTTTCATTTCTTCATCGTCTTCATAAGTTTGCGCACGAACAAACCCTCTCACCAGCCGGTGGATCTGTGGATCATAGTCTTCATCGAGTTCCACGAGCGAGACTCGTTCCAACGCAGAAATGCCATCATCGACAGGGTTCGTTAACGCAGAATCCGACGTATCACTCATGACCCGCTTGAATAACCGTCTCGGTGTCGGTGATGGCGCCCACCACGCCATCAGCCGCAGCAATTTCTGCTCGGCTTCTGCTACCAAGTTCCAACTCAATTGAAACGTGGCCCCGATCGCTTTTTCATGCCCTGTCGGAAGTTCATCCTTATAAGATTCAGTAAACACATTCAGAGCAGCGATTTCCCCGAGTTTGGTCATTTCTTCTAACAAGGCCTTGACCCCTAGTGCTGGCCTTCGATTGAGAAAGTGACAGGCAAGCTCAAGTGCGAGTGGTAAGCCACCCAGTGACTCAATCAGCGGTATGGCCTCAGGGCCAAACATACGGTCACCGCTGTTCAGCAGCTCGAGCCCTTCTTCTTGTGTTAAGAATGCGAGAGGGACCTTGCTATGGGCTAGATCCCTGCGACGCGTTGTCACAAGAACTTTCAGATTCACGACAACAGGAAGCCAAGGCGCTAACGGCTCTGTTTCTGAAAAATTATCAAACACAATGAGAGTGGAAGCATGCGTTTGGCCCAAGCTCTGCCAGAGTACTCCGCATTGTTGCTTAAGGGGTAACGCACCATTGATGTCAATGCGCGCACTGTCGGCAATCTGTTGTACAACCGTGGCTAAACCTTGATCTGCGTCGGTCCAGAACACACCACCGGGATAATAGTTACCGAACCGATGCACATATTCAGTTGCCAATTGGGTCTTTCCTAATCCCCCGGCCCCACTCACAACTCCCACACCTTCGACAACAGCGGTATTGCCATGGTGAAGTATATCGTGAAGATTCCACAGCGGTTCGATCCGACCGGCAAAGCGACTGCCCAGAGAACGGTAAGGCATCCGATGGCGCGTCGGGAGAGTGACAATGGGTGGGAGTCTGCTTCTGTCCTTGGCGAGAGTCTCTGAACTCTGTCCACCTAACAGTGGTGCGACTGAATCGGGTGCTTGAATGTCCCGTGATCGTATGGGCGGCGCAGCTTCGGTTGTGTTGGTCAATCTTCGTAACAACAACGTATAGGCCTGGCGAAGATCGGTGTTGTCCAACCGCGTCAGGTCCTCGTACGGCAAGCCCTGCATGAAGGATGGCGCTGAAGTCGTCCACTCACCTCGTGCAAGTGCAGTCACTGCTTTGTTACGGGCATCTTGTGTGAACATCGCGCTGCCTAGCAACATGCTTTCCCAGCCCGACCCGGTTGAACCCCCACCATCCTCCATTGCATGCACTTTTTCTTGGTATTTCGGAGAACATAGAACAAGCACCTTGTCTGCCTGCCGTACCTCGCTGTTCATGAACTCAGGAATGGTTTGCCCTCTTTGCACATGCCAACGGTCAAGGCGTGCATCAACACCATCCTCACGCAATTGTGCAGCCAACTGAGCCACCCAGTCACGATAGGTGTCATCCTCCCAGGCATAGGAAATGAACACACGTACCGGTGTATGGGGAGCGGGGGAACTCATGGTTCATTTCCACCAATTACGGTTAGAAATCCATTCATATTCGTTTGTGGTGTTTGCACGCGTTCGGTAAGCTCCACATATTCCTGTATGCACACGTCGACAATACCCAGTATGAAAATACCGGATTTGGTTAATTAGTCAAGCGGATGCAGCGATAATACATTACGTCTGTTTGGAGGATATTCTGCCGGTGCGGGTCTTACGATACTGCGGCTCAGCTTTCGACGCTCAACTCTATTACGCGAACATTTTTTTTGTACTACGTCAACTTGTTCCATGCGGAAAACTCAGGCAATATGATCTAGTATAGATCCATATGGGAAACAACTCATGCCGACGAACATATCTCTCAAAAACGTGCCTGACCGCTTAATATTACGTCTTCGTCAACGAGCTGCGAAACATCACCGTTCCCTGCAAGGAGAGGATCCTGCACGACTCACACCATCACAAATATTGTCGCAAGTTCGGCAATTAGGGCTCAAGACTCCACGAGAAGCTGTCTCGATCATTCGACGAGACAGAAATACGTGATAAGGTTATTGATCAGCATGAGCAATCAGATTGTTCACGAAAGCTAATGCAGATGCGACATTGAAATTGATTAGGAAGCTAAGGTACCCATCCTCTTGTTTTACTGACCCTAAAATTAACCAAGACTGCTCATTCATTACACCTATGAACGACGATACAACGACATCCAAGAACGAATAAACCCAACCGACGAAGGCCTCCAACATTCATACTTGATTTCAACCACCATCGCCGGTTGCGTTCACGACATAAAATCCTTATCGTATCGCCTTTTTGTTGACCACTAATTGAGAGACTCGGAACTTAACGCTTTCAATGCCGAAACCCTTACGCCCTTGGACATCCCCGTTGCGCCCCTGGCAGGAAGAGGCCTTTCAATTAATCTCCTCTCATCCCACAGCGAACTTTTTAGCCGTCGCCACCCCAGGTGCAGGAAAAACGCGATTAGCCTTACGCGTCGCGCATGACGGTCTCGCGAGTGGAAGAGCGAACCGAGTGGTGGTCGTCTGTCCGACGACTCATCTACGTGAACAATGGGCTAGGGCCGCCCACTTGGAAGGTCTTCAGCTTGATCCGACGTCGTCAAATCAACAGGAACGGGAAGCGACTGACTTTCATGGGTTAGCCACAACCTATCAACAGGTCTGCCTCGAACCTCAACGCTATCGCACTCAATCCCTTCGAACGAAAACGTTGGTGATTTTTGATGAAATTCACCATGCCGGAGAAGGAAAGGAATGGGGGGATGCCCTACAAGTCGCCTTTGACTCGGCCGTTCAACGCCTCTTACTCTCAGGCACACCCTTCCGCACTGACGATAGCCCGATCCCGTACGTCCGTTACGACAAGGAACGCCGCAGTATCGCCGACTTTCAATATGGCTACCCTGAAGCCCTTCGGGATAGTGTCTGCCGGCCCGTGATTTTTCCGTCGTATGAGGGAGAACTGGCTTGGACTTCCCGCGGCGAAACGGTACATGCGACGTTCAGAGATGGAGTCAAAAAACCCTGGCGTCGAGAACGGCTCCGAACCGCATTACTCCAGGACAGTTGGCTGGGAGAAGTCATTCAGGATGCCAACGAACGTCTCTCCTCCGTCCGCACAGCAGGTCATGACCATGCCGGAGGGCTCATTGTGGCCATGACTCAAAATCATGCCCGTGATATCGCCTCCCTGGTTCAACGCTTAACAGGAGAGCGAGCTCAGGTCGCCGTTTCGGACGACCCGGCAGCGAATCGAACAATCCAACGATTTGCACAAGGTCGGCAACGATGGTTGGTCGCCGTCAATATGGTCAGTGAAGGTGTGGATATTCCTCGGTTGCGGGTTGGAGTCTATGCGACCAATGTATTGACGGAAATGTATTTTCGCCAGGTTGTTGGACGATTTGTCCGAGTGAACGAAGACGGAGGGCGGGATGGGAAGTCGTACCTCTACATTTCACAAGATCCGACGATTGTGCACTATGCGAAACAGATTACCAAAGAACGCAGCCATGCATTAAAAGAACAATCGTCACTGGTTGATCTGCCGCTCGCTCCTACGGATCGACAGGTAAAGCAGGAAGATGATTTTGCCCCCTTAGGGGGAATCGCACACGCGGATGAGTGGATTGGAGGGAGCTTTTTCCTCACCCATCCTGAAGTTCCTGAGTCTCAGCAGAATTTCTTTCGGCCACAGCCTCCTCCCACTGAGATACTTCCAGAAGAACCGGCTACGCTCGCAACTCCAGAACCTGAACTGTCCCTCTTCGAGCAAAAGAGCCAACTTCGAGACCAACACAAACAACTCGTGTCTCAGCTAAGCAGGCAAGATCGCCTTAACCATTGGCAAGTCAATGCGGCATTGAAAGACGCAACCGGGACTGCGATTAATCAGGCCACCGTCAGTCAACTCAAGAAACGCTTGCGTCTCCTTGAGCGTTGGGTCGAACATGGGTTTAAAAAAGGACGACCCAGAACCTAGGCCCAACACAGAATGCATGTCCAAAAGACTCTTACCGCACTACAGGCTAATGGTGAACGTCATCGTCCCAATAATATTCGTGGCATGCAACGCTTGCCCAGGACTTCCATAATAAATCGTGACGAGATATTGACCCGGCTTCCACCTCTCGTCTGAGGGCGAAATGATGAAATACCCATACCGTTGATTCATTTCTAACTCAATGACATCTTTGCCTAACGGTTCTTCGCCAACAGGCTTCCCGTCGACAATTGGATGCCATGCGGCAGCAAACTGTCCAGGCGCATCAAGCGGTTGCCCCTCGAATACGATAAAAATTTCCTGGGTGTCCGGAGTAAACGTTGAGACCCCAGGATCAACAGGTTCGACATACGCATCATCGGTCAGCCAGCCTGGCCGACCGTGTGAATCCCACGGAGTTTGGTAGCCACGCGCCATCGTGATCCAGGAAAACACGCCTTGTGGCCGCTTCCAATTCTTTTGATCAAATGCCATATCGTAAGAATTTTGCGTGAAGTCTTGAGGAGGCGGGGTTGCTGGCCCGAACGGATCTTCGGCTAACGCACTCTTGCTTACCATCAGAACAAGAACTACAGCACATAGCATGGATCCTGCTATCAAAAGTCCATGCTGACGTTTGTGATATATGTGATTAGTGTACGATAACTTCATAGGCACCTCCCGACCTTCATATGTGGAAGAGAAGGTCTGAAATATGACTTCTTGCTATTCATATATTACATCAAAAATCTTCTGTAATACGAGGACAGCACTCGCCTTACAGATTTCTCACGAAAATTTTACGGATTTATCGCGAGAACGAGGATATGTCATTACGGTGTTGGTGCAGCGACACGGGCTTTTTCTACGCCTTGCCTCCGTTCTTCTATTACCCCGTTCGCAATTTCTTTGACATGCTGTTCTAAAATCAACCGCAAATGACTCCCTGCCCGATAATCCGCCGGAGCCATAAAATGCACGCGCTCAGCATGATGCGCCAATTGATAACATTTTTCAAATGAACGTCGAGAATCATCTTCCGCATTATAGACGGCCACCGCAAAACCCCCGTTTTTCTTCATGAGTGTAAAACAGGGAACATCCGTTGGCCCATCCCCGACGTAAATCATATGACGAAACGGCACACGCCGCATCTCTTCAGGCATATGATCGTTCACGTCTTGATCCAAATCTAATAGACCCTTATTCACACGAAACAGAAATTGTGTCTTCTGTGTATGGCTAATCGTCCGCTTTGGAAAACTGATATGTCCATCATCTTCATCAAACTCACAACCGAAAATTGCCTTCACATATTGCGCGATGTGACTCCCATCAAGAATGGCCTTGAGCCCTGAACTCACCACATAGTGCTCTAATCGAATCCCAAGCTCCTCATATTCTTGTGGAGTAAACAGGGCATTCAGTTCTTCAAAGCAGTCCGGCACCCCTGGGAAAAAGGTGAGATCGGCTCCCATGCTCTTCAAGTCCTGGTTCGACAGTGCACGAATGGCTTTATGCTCAAGCAATCGCTTCATATACGCCAACTCTTGATCATAGCCCTTTTCATGAATCAACGTCGTGCAACTCGGCCAGAACTCCTTTGGATCAATCCCGGCATGTCGCAGAATAGTGTGATCCTGCATATAGTGTGGGCTCAGCGTGTGGTCAAAATCGTAAACAATCGCAATAATGTTGTGTGGATGAGTCATGATCACGTAACCGACGCCTTTCCGGAAAAATGATATTGCCTGTCGCCTCTAGGAAAAATACCATATTACGTCAGACTCGAAAAAAACGAGGCATACGACCCTTGGAGCTTTGTGCTGGAAATGGAGTGTAAGTTGAGAAGTAAATCGTGTCAATCAAGAAGGCGGGAGGAATTAGTCAGGAGCATTCACGTTTCACACATGACACTTCAGACCAGACTCAACGATAAAGGCATGGTCAACAATACCGAAGGGTTGCGCCTACAAGTACCGCATCCTAGTCCCGTGTTGAAAGGAGAGAAGAAGCTCGTCCGGACTAATTTCTTTGGGAAAATATGCTCCAGAAATATGCGCACCGTTAATGCTGGCACCCTCCAACTGCGATTGAGAAAAATCGATGCCGCGAAGGTCTGCCTGTCGAAAATAGGAACCGCATAAATTGAGTCCCTTGGCATCCAATCCACGCAGATCAACGTTTCGAAAGTCGCAGTTTGTCAAATCCACGTTTTCTCCGAGCGCCCTCCGATCATTAAAGTCTTTCACCTTACCTTCACGAAGCAATTGATACATCGGATCATTCGATATTTTCGGAATCATAGATTCGCTCCTTTGAATCATGTGACTCAAAACAATCCCACTCTTTCTTGTCGGAAAATTGAGAAGAAAATTAAAGATATTTATAGCAAATCCAATTAACCTCCAGTTAGAGACCTAGGTTACGATCGTTGCATGTCCCGGGTATCGCTGAAAGGCAGTCTACGTTGAACTCTTTTCTCCCTTTGAAGTGTCAATCGAAGTCGCCTTGTCGACGATTGTTGCGTAACTCTGCGCAACCCTAATAGGCAGCCGACGTTCAACGCGGTTCTACCCCTGAGATGTCGACTTGAGGTCGCCAAGCCAGCGTCATGACTCACATCAAACATCGAAAGGGTATACCCACTTAAATGTACTGACAATAATTGACGTTTGATATCACGTATTGGATATCAAAATTATACAAGTTGGCGCGTTATCGTTTCGGTATAACTGAAACGGCTTTAACAGGAAAGATGGACTAAATCACACGAACAGCGCGAAGGCGGCACAACGCCAACGACGAGATAACCCCGGACCAAAAGAGTTGAGCGTACTCGAACTACTTGACAAGATGGTCGAAAAAAGGTTTTTATACAGGGGCTGATCTCTAGGTTCTTCAGGAAGCAACACATGCAACCGAAAAGTACTTGAGAGACGAATCGACTCATCACTGGTGGACGGAAGTACAAGAGACCTGCCCCACCGAGTGTTCACTGGTGATGCTGCGTGGAATATACCCTCACTACCGAAAATAAACGTACGATCATCACTCTTTGGGGCCGACTTGACTCGCGAAGGCGAGAAGAGTTTTTAACGGCGTTCCAGCTGGCTCAAGAAGCGAACACAGAAGAAATTGTGATCGACTTACAGAAAGTCTCTTTTATCGATAGCACAGCCGTTGGACTTCTGATCGTCGCTCACCAAAAGTGCCAGCACCCTCCAAAAGACTTACGGCTCTGTGTGATCGAAGGGTCGGTGAAACAAACATTAGACTTCCTGAAAATCACGGACATTATTCCAGGCATCACACCACAATAGCGTTTGGGGCTGATCAATGCTCTTCCTACTGTTACTGTCACAATCAAAGTAATCCAGGCTAAAAAATGAACTCTAATTTTGAGATTTGGATAGGTTGCGTCAACGTCACAAAATAAGACCAGGTACAACGGACGAACACACCCAAAAGGTATGAGTTGTTTGGCAGGAACAAATTTCATTTCTTTTACGGATTCGGGTCTGTCGTCTTCAGGAGATCCTGTAGTTTAAGACGAAGATTCGCAAGTTCTTTGGATCGAAAACTCCCTTTGGTCAATTGCAACACTTGGATCGTTTCGTAAATACCTTCGCGTAGTTGAAAATAGCCTGAAGTGATTGTCGCTTGAGAAGCTTTGGCTTGAGAATCCTGCCCTGGCAAAGATTGAGATCTTAAATGTTCTACAAGCTCTTGAAGCTGATCTTGCAGGCTCGGGAGGGAGGGCCGTTTAGAAACGGTACCTGTTGTTGATTGTTCTTCGCCAATATTCCCAAATGTCAGAAGCGCGGTCTCAATATCTTCCAATTGATCCAATCGTTCCCGAGCCAAGGTACGCACAGAATGAACTGTTTGTAATTGACGTTTGAACTGAACACCTTTTCGAACAGATTGGAGTAGGTGCGGATAGTCCACCGGCTTCACGATATATTCAAGAACGTTTAACCGAACGGAGTCAACGGCTGAAGCAAGAGAGGGATAGCCTGTCACCACTATCACGGGTAGAATCTTTGAGCGAGTCTGAATTTCATCTACCATCTCCATCACGTGATTTCCAGGCATCTTCAGATCTGTGATCAGAAGGTCATAACTCTTGTTCTCTAAAGCCGACGAGAGCTCTCGAACATCTCCTACGGTATGGCATAAAAACCCTTCATCCAGGAGAAGCGTCTGCGTCGCCTTCGCAAACGTCTCTTCATCATCTGCCAATAGGATCGTCCCTTCCGATTTCATCAAGAATCCTCCTTAGCCCTTCTTACTGTAGCGGCAACATCACCGTAAATATGCTTCCCTGTTTTCCATTTGATGTACAATTTAATGTTCCCCCCATCGACTCAATCAAACTCCGAGAAACCGACAACCCTAACCCAAAGCCCAGACTTTGCCCTTCCTGACTACCCTTCGTCGTAAAAAACGGATCAAAGATATGACACACGACGTCAGGATGAATGCCGCATCCCTGGTCAGAGACGGACAGGGCAAGCGACTTTTCGCACATTGCAATGTTCACCGTCACCACTTGCTCAGGCGCTGAGGCATCCAAGGCATTTTGGATCAAATTACAGAGTACTTGTACAAGCTCTGTCGAGACGCATGCAACCGAAATCATGTGACGTGGAAGCTGAGATCTCAGATACACATGACACTTCTCTCCAGCTGGTAGCATAATATCGATAGCCGTAATCACAATAGGCACGATATCCTGTGCGACCAACTCCGACTGTTGGGGACGGTATAAATCATACATATGTCGAACGATACTCGCCATACGGCGCACACATTCATCAATTCGTCCGATATACTCAAAATGCGGATGCGCCGGGTCGACTGCCTGCCTCACCAAGAGCATCGCTTGCCCGATAGATGCGAGAGGATTATTGATCTCATGCGCCACACCTGCCGCAATCTGAGCAAGTGATGCCAGTTTTTCAACCTGCATGCGCCGTTGTTCAAGCTCTTGAATACGTTCACTGCGTTGAGTGATTTCCGCTTCAAGGCCAGCCGTATATCGGCGAAGTTCGTCTTGTAGTTTTTTTCTTTCTTCAACTTCTTGTTGAAGCAGAGTATTCTGTCTGCTCAACACACTATGAGCCTCTTCTAACTCGCGTTCAGCCTGTTTCCGAACCGTCACGTCTCGATTCGCACCCACCGCCGCAATCATTGCCCCATCGGTCCCATACAACGGCACGACCACGGTTTCTGCAATACCATGCGACCCATCTTTTTTAATAAACTTTATTTCTCCGCGCCAAAGCTTTTCTTGCTTGACCGACTCAATAATCTGATTCGTCAAAGCAGCGGCAACGTCTGGATGATGTAGCATGGCTGGAGTCTGGCCGAGCATTTCCTCTTTATCATAGCCAAATACCTCCGTGGCCCCCTGGTTCCAATCAAGAATCCGACCATCTAAACCTGTCAGTATGACCCCATCGGATATCGTGTCAAACACCAGCGCCTTCTGCTGAAGAGACTGCTCGGCTTGTTTGCGATCCGTCATGTCTTGGATCACATAGGCAAACCGAGGGCAGAGAGTCTCGCCCCAATCAATCTGCGTCACATTTACGGATAACCAATGCTTGCGCTCAGGAAGACCATGCCAATACTCGAAGGAAACCGGCTCTCCAGACCACATACACTCACGATACCGATTCACCCACATCTTTAAATGCTCAGCTGAAACCCCTAACTCACTCCCAAAACGATCCTTCATCGTTTTATGGTCAACACCAAAAAACTCTCCGGTGGCTGCGCTATCGGAGATGTGAAGAATATCGTCACCGATCAGCTCCACAATCCCCATCATGACAGGAGAACTTTCGAAGAAACTTTTGAGCGTCATTTCACTAGCTCTGAGTGCGTTCTCAGCTTCCTTCCGCTTGGTGATATCTTCAAGCATCGACATGATGTACTCGACCGTTCCTGCGGAACTATACACACTATTGACATAGAGATTGGTATGAACAATATGGCCACGCTTGTGAATAAACCGTTTCTCAAAAGAATAAGATTCAATACTTCCTGACAAAATTTGCGCAAACATTTTTTGGTCAAGATCCAGGTCCTCAGGATGTGTAAACTCCTTCCAGTCTCTATCTTCTAATTCTTGACGAGTAAACCCAAGCATGTCGCATAAGCGATCATTGACCTCCACCCAGTCATTTCCCAATGATGAGATGGCCATACCGACTAATCCAGACTCAAAGTATTTTTGGAATCGGTTTTCCACATTGTGGAGTTCCTGTTCGGCATACTTTTTCTCCGTCATATCACGCAAGTGGACAAGCACTTCATGAACCTCACCCGCTTCGGAATAGAGAGGGGAATACGTCACCGACATATATCGCTTACCGGCTCGTGAAAAGGTAAACCATGATTCGTAGGACACTTCCTCCCCCGACAGTGCTTCATCAAACCTTGGTCTCACAAGGGTGAGAAAGGTCTCCTCACCAAGCATGTCTCGAACCATTGTGCCTTCGATTTCTTCGCGAGGGACCCCATGCATTCGTTCATAGGCAGGATTGACTCGTCGGTAACGGTACTGCGTATCAACCAATGCAATTTGGCCAGGAAAACTCTCAAAGACCTGTTGAGTCAACAGAAAATCCTCGTTCATGTCCTGTTGATCAGTCTGATCAATTCCAACGGTCAGCACGCAGAGTTCCTGTGAAACATGACAAGGCTGCCTGACGAAGTCCACGATACGAATTCCCCGGTCAACGGTCGATACGTACTCATGCTGAATGTATTGACGTTGGAATGTTCTGAGTACTTCTTCGTCCATCTTCTCGTCGGTTATCCCGATAACTGGACTTGTCCACGCAGCTTGAGGATCCTTCATTACCATTTTTTCAACGGTAGTCCGGCAAACTTCTGCCATCGCTTGATTGGCAAATAAGATCTGTCCATTCGCCGACTGAAGAAACACACACTGCGGAATCATATCGACGACCTGCCTCAGTAAAGACCGTTCTTCAATAAGGTGAGTCATGCTGTTCTTATATTGGATCGTCAAGATAGCGGTCACCCAAATGGCATAGACCGCAAAACTTCGATTCACAATCACGACCCAATGTTCTCCGCCATCTGGCGACAATAAATAGCCAAGGATTGTCAGGCACGTGCAAAACATGGCCGCGCCAAGAGTCGTGCGTGAACCCTGAAGCCAGAGGGTCACTAATACGACGGTCACGTAGAGAACCCCTCCAGCGACACCGAGCGGAAACATCACGTCCATCAAAAAAAATACAGCCGTCAACACCACAGATAATCCAATCAGGAATTCTTGTGTAAACGGCGTTCGGGAGATAGCCATCGTCTGCATTGTGCCCACCTCATAGTCTTGCCTAATGCATACACATGTTTAGGGGGAGGAGAACTGTATCAAGATTTTGACCCTGCCTCAAATTGAGCATAGAAAGGGTCTGCTCGCTGACACTCGTTAGGACCACCACCAAACACCTCTTGTTGATGAATAGTGGGAGACTCTAGGAAAAGAAAGAGAAGGGGGGGGGGGGACTGGGAAGATGTTGGTGGAACGGCGAAATCGAACAGCACTTGAAGCCACTCCATAAGCACAAGTATGGAAAGGATCAACAAGAATAGGACTGTTCAACAAAATCTCAAGAGGGTGCTGAGCATAACACTGTCTGTTAGGCAATCTCCAATCAGGTCAAGATGATAAAGAGAGACGAGTCCTGTCGTCTCTCTTATGACACAGACGATGGGCAATCATCTTTATCTCTTTCTTGATCGTCATGGATTGAGGATCATCCTGTTATTAGAAAATGGCTTTGACGAGTTCCTGAATGCTTCGTTGCATGTCTTGATCATCGGTAATCGGTCGCGTAACCGCCGCCTCACAGGCTCGATCTGGAGCCAGGCCTTGGCGAATTAACGTGCCGGCATAGATGAGCAGCCTCGTACTCACACCTTCCTCTAATCCATGGCTCCGCAAATTTCGAACCTTCTCACCAAGCTTCACAAGACGCCTCGCCACATCATTGCTGACCTTCGCCTCATGCTCAACAATTCGGACTTCAATCTCTTTAGGTGGATGAGAGAATTCAATCGCGACGAAACGCTGTTTCGTGCTTTGTTTGAGCTCCTTGAGGACACTTTGATAGCCCGGGTTGTAAGAAATCACCAACATGAAGTCATCAACCGCTTCAAGGACTTGACCTTTCTTTTCAAGCGGAAGAAACCGACGATCATCACTTAACGGATGAATAATCACCGTCGTATCTTTTCGAGCCTCAACGATTTCATCTAAATACACAATCGCCCCATGCTTGACCCCTAAGGTCAACGGACCGTCAACCCACACGGTCTCCTCTCCCTTGAGTAAATAGCGACCAACAAGGTCCGAAGCCGTCAAATCTTCGTGGCAGGCAACCGTAATCAACGGTCGACCCAGCTCATGAGCCATATGCTGAACAAACCGGGTTTTCCCGCATCCGGTCGGACCTTTCAACATAACAGGCATTTTACTATCGGCGGCGATCTGCAAGAGAGCTTTCTCTCCGTTAACCTCTTCATAAAACGGCTTCTCCGTTACACGATACTGTTCAATATCTAATTCTTGACCCTTCATACCTGTATTCCCATCATGTCAAACTTCCCTTTCGTCAGAATCCACATCGATTATACTGAGGCCCTTAGAACCAGAACAAGGACCCAATTACGGAGTTACGAAATAATTGGGGACCATCTGAACCGGACGATAGGCCCGCTTGGAACAAGCGAGACTCGGGAGACCGGAATCATCCATCGTGTTGATAAATGCATATGGTTCCATTTCCCGACAAAACTCTCGAAACAAAAACTGCGCGGCACCATAGACCGTCCGGTCCACGACCTCGACCAATATACAGAATACGTCTGAGGACCGCTCATATCCAAACGTGTATCCTCGAATCGTACCATCAATACACACAACTCGTCCGACTAACCCCAGGAGATTCGACGACTTCAAGATGACTCGATGCGCCGACTCCGCATCTTGCAACATGTATCGCGCAATGGAGTTTGAGGACGTTTCAGCCTCGGAGTATTGGGCCTTCTTCTGTAGAGCCCACCGATGAAAGAGTGCGAGGCATTCGTCTTGATCGGTCACCTCGTACGACCGATACTGGGCTTGATGCGAACGACAAAACCGGTTAAAGGATGCCCGGGGGACTTTATATTGATCCCCCTTCAGATCCACGAGGTCTTGTCGACGATAGAGATAGTCCGAATCCTTTTCCGCGACGGTAAAACCCAACTCCTGAAAGCCCTGCTTAAGCTCCTCCGGCACATTTTCAATTCGTGTCACAGCCGTACCTTGGTTTTTTACCCTCATGTATTCAACCACATGCTTCACCACATCCTTGAATGGACGGGAGGCCTGATGCTTACCATTTGGAATCGGACCCAGAGGCGGTAGCGGCATAAAGACTCCATCACCATATTCAGCAAAAAGGCACCACCATCCATCAATTTCAGCCCAGGTATAGGAAAACAGTTCCTGCCAAATGATGTGCGGAGCAAAAGCCCAGGTAGCCAGTGAAGTGGCCCCTCCCTCGCAAGTATGCAGCAATGCCTGGTCGAGTCTTACACGGTCATGTACGGTGAGCGGGGTCAAGCAGCGTGACACGTGCTGTAGGCTTTCAATGAGTGACAATCCATATTAACGTCATGGCACTCATTTAATGATCCACAAAACCAAGAGCCTGCGTGAGATGTGGTAATGGGTGGAGCACCACTACATCTACCTGAAACGGTGTCACAAGATGTGGATGAGCGACAATACGAGACGACAAATCACCATCCTCCAATTGTGCAAATATCTCTTGTGCGGCATCCATCATTTCAGCTGGTAATGTTGGGACAACGGGGAGACTCGACACATCTCGGAGGGGTTCAAACCCATCATCCACTGGCAATAAAAACGGACACTTGGTATCCCAGCCCAAGAGGACGGACTGATGCTCTTGATCCCACATTAAGACAAATGGATAAATTTGACAGTCTAAGGGCCGGACTTTATAAATACGGCACTCAGATGTCTCAGGGTCAAACGCGGGACAGAGGTAGCCTTCGCCTGACGGATGCGGTACCACATCCACTTGGCATCCCCCTAGATTTGAGAAAAACCTTGAATCTACTCCATATTCTATGGCCTGCCGTATTTCAAGTTTCATGAAAAACGGGCGAAGGAAACTCTCTCGTTCGGGGAATCGACAACACACATCACAGTTCAAGCAAATCTTCGATGGAACGATCTGTGGGATTGAGGATGCTGGCATAACCGCACTCATGTCATGAAATCGTGGGTTTTCTATGATGAAGTTATCCTAATCGCCGAGGCGCCTCTTGAGCAACAATCAATCTTCCTCCCACCCATTACCTTGTCTGATTTAGAAGTCACATGGTACGATCAGTCTATTAGCCTATCGTGGTTATAGAGACGGATTCCCTCTGACTTGACCCAAAATGCTCGATACGTGCACATTGGGACTCAGCCCCTCACATCTCGACTCCATACGTTGAGGGGTTCCATCGTTTGAAATCCACTCATTCTTTTAGAAAAGCATAACCCTATGTTACCAACGGGAACAATTTCCCCAAGTCCAACTATCACTCGAGAATCCTCATCCCAGGGGTCTACTCGACATACAGTCATTCGTCATGCCCTGGTCAATGATGGACTCCTTCAAGAAGGCGAGGCCGATGCCTGGAGAATTGCCCGACATCCCTTTCAAATCACCTCAGCCGAAATCACATTTTTTGAACAACTCGGCCACCACTTACTCGCATTTTATCGAACACTGAATCGACTCTATCTAGAGAGCGTCAAGGGTCAGCAACCGGCTTGGATCCATCAATATTTTGATCAAGGCAAGCCTGAGTCCCTCCTTGCATATGCCAGGATGAACCGCTTTAAAAATGTCGTTCCTCATGTCATCCGTCCAGACATTATCCCCACTGACGATGGAATGATCATGACGGAGCTTGATTCCGTTCCAGGCGGCATGGGTCTCACGGGAAGTTTGGCGCGCACATATGGCGAATTGGGAGAACACGTCGTTGGGGAAGCCGATGGGCTACCTCAAGGATTCGCCGCCATGCTCCTGTCTCGTACAAAAGACACTCAGCCCACAATCGCCATCGTGGTATCGGATGAATCTGAGTCGTACCGTGCGGAAATGCAGTGGCTCACACTTCAGCTAAAGAACCAAGGATTAGCCATTGCCTGCGTGCCTCCGCAAGATCTGCGCTTTAACGACGACGGGCTCTACCTCCCTGCTCAATTCGGAGAACGCCCGGTTTCTCTTGTCTACCGATTTTTTGAACTTTTTGACTTACCCAATATTCCGAAGTTTGAATTATTGATGTATGCTGCCAAAAAAGGGCTGACAACGGTGACACCACCCTACAAACCGTGGCTTGAGGAAAAATTGGCTTTTGCCATGATTCACCACCCAATGTTAGAACAGTATTGGAAGGCACACTTGTCTGGTGAAACGTTTCAGACGTTGAAAAGACTTATGCCACACACATGGGTGCTTGATCCTCAGCCGATCCCGCCCATGGGGGTCATTCCAGGCTTAACCCTGGGGGACCAACCGATTTCCGATTGGCGCGCACTAGGAACAGCAAGTCAAAAAGAACGCCAATATGTCATAAAACCCTCAGGATTTTCCGAACTGGCGTGGGGAAGTCGTGGCGTCTCCATTGGTCATGATCGTTCGCAAACTGAGTGGACACAGACGATTGAACATGGGTTGGATTCATTTTCGACAACACCGTATATTCTTCAGGAATTTTATAAAGGCCAACTCTATTCCGTTGAGTACTATGACGAGCAAACACAAGATTGGACTGCAATGGATGGACGGGCTCGCCTTTCTCCATACTATTGTGTCATTGGCGATGAAGCCAAACTCTCAGGGATACTGGCAACCGTCTGCCCAAAAGATAAAAAAATT
This sequence comes from Nitrospirales bacterium, assembly GCA_021603905.1. GTDB lineage: Bacteria > Nitrospirota > Nitrospiria > Nitrospirales > UBA8639 > JAGQKC01. The sequence continues at coordinate 20,189 of BQIU01000008.1, read as the reverse complement.
ATCCATGGCATGCGTGATGCCGTCATGGTGCCGTGCGGAACAGGACTAAATAAAAATCGTAACGTGCAAAACGAAAGATGACAAATTGTCCGGTCAACAATCATATGCCATTTCTAAATTTACATTTTTCACTATGGATATAATATGACGCTGTACCACGTCGGATGGTGCCCCGAATGTATTGAAGTCACGAAAAAGCTGGAGGATCTCGCCATCCCCTATGAAAGTGTGGTTGTTCCAGACTTTCAGCTTTCTCGAACGCAAGTTCATGATGTGTCGGGACAGTATTATGTTCCCGTGTTGGTCGATAACGAGAAGGTCTTAACTGAAACCCATGAGATCTTATCGTATCTTGATGACTATTCATCTGAGCAGCCCTCTGAAGGGAATTAGAACAACGTCGTCGAAGAGTCTGCAAACCATGATAGAGTGAGGAACTCAATATGGATGATTGGAAACGTGTTCTTGCCGAGAGCATCACGAAACCCGAAGACTTAGCCAAGCAGCTAGGCGTGGACCCCAAAGAAATCGAAGATGTGGTGGGTCCCTACCGCATGCGAATTACCCCCACGGTGCTAGCGACGATTAAGGAAAAGGGCGATGCGATTTGGAAGCAAGTGGTTCCTGAAGCCATCGAACTCGATGATATTGATGCGCCTGATGATCCATTGGAAGAGGATACCGACAGTCCTGTTCCCCATTTAGTTCATCGGTATCCCGATCGAGTCCTCCTCATGGTGACGAACCAATGCCCTATCTATTGTCGATTCTGTACCAGAAAACGCTTGGTCGGAAAGCCAGGGTTTTTGAAAAAAGGTGAGCTGGATCGAGCCATAGCATATCTCCGCGAACACACCGAAGTCCGAGATGTGATTTTGTCTGGGGGCGATCCATTGCTTTTGACAGATCCCATGATCGAACGTGTGTTAAAAGCCCTGCGGTCCATTCCCCATTTGGAAATCATACGGTTTGGCTCGCGTGTCCCAGGGACGCTTCCAGAACGCATCACGCCGGAACTCTGTGAAATTGTGAAAAAATATCATCCTATTTACATGAATTTACATTTTAATCACCCGGATGAACTGACGCCTGAGGTTAAAGAGGCTTGCGGACGCTTGGCAGATGCCGGAGTGCCATTGGGTGCTCAAACTGTCTTACTTAAAGGCGTCAATGACGATCCAGAGGTGATGAAACAGTTGATGCATCAGCTTCTGCTCGCACGCGTTAAACCGTATTATCTCTACCAAGCTGACCTGACCAAAGGCACCAATCATTTCCGTACGACGGTTGAAACTGGACTCAAGATTATTCAAGCGCTCCAAGGCCATACAAGCGGGATGGCCGTCCCTCATTTCGTTATTGATGCCCCGGGTGGAGGTGGAAAAATCCCAATTCTTCCAAGCGATTACCTTTTACACCTGGATGAAAACGGTGCGGTACTTAAAAATTACGAAAACAAGACCTATCATTATCCTCAGCCCGGCCCAGACACGAAGCGAGAACTTCCAATGGTTGGCGCACATACTTCAAATGGCTCCTGTAGCGCAGGAGCAATGGACGATCTGTAATGCCGGGCCCACGAAAACAAGGGATTCTTCCGTACCAGCGACTCAAGGAACTGGCAGCCGAGGGTGTCATTACTTCTACCCCTCCCATTACCGAGGGACAGTTTCAACCAGCCAGTCTTGATTTACGGCTCGGTCGAAAAGCCTATCGATTAATCAGTAGTTTTCTTCCAGAACACCCTGACACCTTTGGATCTCACTCACATTGGGAAGAGGCCTTTCAGTCGGATTTGGTGATGTATGACATGGACATTACCAATGGAGCGATTCTCGAAAAGGGTCATGTCTACCTGATTCCCCTGCTCGAACATCTTCGACTGCCTAAAACTATACGTGGGAGAACGAATCCTAAAAGTTCGACGGGAAGACTCGACATCTTTACCCGTGTCATTACCAATCGGAATGTGGGATTCGATGAAATTCGCCCTGGGTATGAAGGACCGCTGTATCTTGAGATCGTTCCGCGTTCTTTTACCATCCGCGTGCAAACCGGATTATCCCTGAACCAACTGCGCCTCAGCATAGGACGGCCGACCGTCTCTGATTCCGACTTGCGAGCTGTGCATCGAAAGACTCCGCTACTCTATCAAAATGGAGAAGCCAGCCGTCCCAATAAGCCGTTACCGACTAAAAATATCCACCTCAACCATGGGCTGTTTCTAAGTGTTGATCTTCAAGGGTCTCCTGATACAGGCGACACCATCATTGGCTATCGGGCCAAAAAAAATAGCCATGTGATCGATTTACAAAAAATTGGCTATTATTCGGCCTTCGACTTTTGGGAACCGATTTCGCGCCATGCCAAAAATACCCTTCTCCTAGAACCCGAAGAGTTTTATATTCTCGCCTCCAAAGAACGAATCCAGGTCCCAGCGGGCTATGCCTCAGAAATGGTGGCATATGAAGCGGCTTGCGGGGAACTCCGCACCCATTATGCGGGATTTTTTGATCCTGGATTTGGCATGGTCACGGCCAAACGAAAAGGGACCCAAGTGGTGTTGGAAGTCCGCCCGCACGATGTCCCATTTCTGATTTATGACGGTCAAACATTTTTTAAAGTCATCTATGAAAAACTACTGAACCTACCCACGAAGTTATACGGATCGACCTTGGGGTCGTCGTATCACCAACAGGGATTAACCTTAAGCAAGCACTTTAAATGGTAACCATGACATCTGAATTAGATCCTCAAAAATCCACACCGTCATCAACTCCCCCATCACCGCCCATGCGGCAACCACGACCTCCAAGCGAAGAGGATGATGACAAAGAAAATCTCCAAATGCGTGTCGCCATGAAAATGATTGGATCGGCGATGGTGTTTATTGGATTTCTTCAAGTCTTTCTTGCCGCACAAACAGGTGCCGAAATTACGGTATTTCCGATGTTCATCTACTTTGGCGGCATGGCGCTTTGGGCTCACTCTTCGATCGAAAACTCGACGACTCGCTATCTCGTTATCGCCTTTTCACTGCTGTGCGGATTGGCATTTTTTCACTTTGGAGAAGTTCTCTTTTGGCATATCTATGTCATTTATTGGGGCACGGTGCTGATGGTCGTGTACTTCATGTTTAAAACGCAAAAGAATCCAACGTCCGGACAATAGTCGCACTCAGGAATTCCGAACAGATTCCTCTCAATTACGTATCTTCACTTTTCGCGCTACGACGATGACGATTGGAGTTATCATTCCCACGTTCAATGAAGAAACGATCATCTTGAACACCTTATCCATGCTGCCCCAACCACAGATGGATGAAGTCATCATTGTGGATGGAGGGAGTCAGGATCGCACCCGAGAAATTGTACAAGCCTACATTGATTCGCACTATGCCCAAACTGGTCATCTGCTCACCTCCGCGAAAGGCCGCGCATGCCAAATGAATACAGGAGGATGGTTTGCACAATCTGATATTTTAATTTTCTTACATGCTGATACGCATCTCCCTCCGGAGGCTCGTCGTATCATCACAGAAGTCATGGACGGAGAGACCCATGTCGGAGGGCGATTTGATGTCCAATTCGAAATCGACCGCGGATATGCCTGGGTGATTAGTCGAATGATGAATTGGCGCTCACGTTGGAGTCGAATTTTCACTGGAGATCAAGCCATTTTTGTTCGACGAACCACGTTCCAACAGTTAAAGGGATTTTCAAACATTCCCCTCATGGAAGATATCGAATTCAGTTCCCGTTTGAAACAATCAGGATCGGTTATTCCGCTTCACTCGAAAGTCACAACCTCCTTTCGTCGGTGGGAGCACAATGGCCCACTTCGAACCATCCTTCATATGTGGACGTTGAGATTCTTGTATTGGCTGGGAATCAGCCCACACACCTTGCAACAATTCTATGGCACAATCCGCTAAGCCTCGAAACAAAAAGTTCCCCAATAAGACTCGTGGTCGAGGATCACCTCCTCCACAGTCGGCTCTGATAGTTTTCGCCAAATCACCAATTCCGGGATCAGTCAAAACTCGGTTGAGTCCGCCGCTGACACCAGACGAAGCCGCGACGTTACACGGAAGCCTGGTCATGGACACCCTAGAACAAACCAAGAATCTCGTTGAATTCGATCGTGTTCTTGCCTGTGCCCCTTCGAAACAACATCCGTTTTTTCAGGCCGTCTCGGCAAGACAGCACATAGAACTGTGGGAACAAATTCCAGATGACGATCTGGGAAAACGTATGGAGCACGCGTTTCGCGAGGCCTTTACACGGAATTATGCGTACGTGATGATGATTGGAAGTGATCTTCCCACTATTTCCAGCGATATGATCCAATCTGCACGGCATGGACTCCGAGAACATGATGTCGTAATTGGTCCATCGAAAGACGGTGGATATTATTTGATTGGCCTGAAAAAACCGGCGCCTGAGTTATTTACAAATATTCCCTGGTCAACCCATCAGGTCACCAACCGCACTAGAGAAAAAGCCAACGAACTAGGACTTTCTCTCACCCTCTTATCTCAACAACAAGACCTGGATACGATTGATGATTTACAGTTTTATATCAAGGAGTCTCCGCATTCATTGAAGAAAACGGTGTCTTCACGAACAAACCACGTCTTCAAAACTCTTGCGACCCGTTTAGTCAACCGGGAATAAGTTTCCATTCTACATTTGCAAGACAATTACGAGTTTAAAGTCTCAGAATTTTTGAACCTTTAACTTTAAACTCCTATACTGATCCAAGAATACCGCTGGCGGTCGTCTTCACCATTTCCTGACAAATATCTTGAGACCATAAGGGAGCGAAGGTATGACTAATCGTGTCGCGTTAATTACCGGCGGAGCTAGAGGAATTGCCAGGGGCATTGCCTTGGAACTGGGAGCGAAGCAATGGTCGGTTGCCATTTGCTATCGGACAAGTGAACAAGATGCTCAACAAACCACACACACGATCGAAGAGTCCGGCGGTCGTGCCCTGGCAATTCGGTGTGATGTCTCTGACCCAAATTCCGTAAAAAATCTCGTCCGGCAGGTGGAGTCCACCTGGGGACAGATCGATGCCTTGATTAACGGTGCTGGGCCATATCACCGCGTAAACTTATTTAAAGAAACCCCAACAGGTTGGACTGAGATGATTCAGAACAACTTAGATCCAGTGTTTTACCTTGCACAAGCTGTTGCACCAGGCATGCGCGCTCGAAAATATGGACGCATTATTTCTTTTGGAATGGCCAATGTCGACAAAATGGAAGCGCAACCACATGTGACAGCCCATTATATTGCCAAAGCTGGAGTCGTGATTTTGACCAGAACCTTAGCCAAAATGTTGGCGCCAGACGGCATTACCGTCAACGCCATTTCGCCAGGGTACATTGATTCAGGCAGCGCTCCACCAGGAGAACTCGATGGTATAGAGAAGAACATTCCAGCCGGATACATCGGTGAGATATCAGATACGGTTTCAGCCGTTCAGTATTTACTTTCTGATGAAGCGCGATATGTCACAGGGGCGAATCTTCAGATTAGCGGAGGATGGGGAATATAGCCCGACTCCAACCTGCTCAGGACGAGACAGAGGAGCATGTAGCCGATGGGTGGACCAATTAAGTTGGAAGACGACTAGACGTTTCTTTCCATTCGAGCCCAAAGACTTCAGCGAAATGATAGGCAAGCTGCTCTCTGATTTTTACCATACTGACCTGTTTCCCAAGATATTGTTGCATTGAAGTCACGTGGCAGCCATCAATCCCGCAAGGAATAATGAAATCAAAAGGTTTCAGGTCGACATTTACATTTAATGCGAACCCATGCATCGTCACACCCTTCGTGATACGGACGCCAATGGCGGCGATTTTTTCAAGAACAGGGCTATCCTCCCCCACCCACACTCCAGGAAATTTATCCTTCAGCTTGCCTTGAATGTTCCATTCGGCTAAGACACGAATAATTACCTCTTGCAACATGCCAACATAGACCTTTGGTCCCTGACAGAAATTTCGCAATCGGACAATCGGATACCCCACGACCTGCCCGGGTCCGTGATACGTCACGGACCCGCCTCGTTCAATGGTATAGAGCGCGAACCCTTGATCGGTTAAAGACCGAACCTTTCCGTTCCAATGTTCCTCCTGAGTCGTTCGACCTAATGTAAACACGGGCTCATGTTCTACGAGCAGTAATGTATCAATACAACGATCTACGGCTCTCTCCTGAAGTCTCCTCCGCTGATAGTCCCAGGCTTCTTGATACGGAAGATGAGAGAGATTCAACAAGCTGCCAGAACGTCTCCCCTTTTCAGGTGTTTCAGTATTTGGCAATATTGACTCTCACAACACTTTGGTTCGTTCAGAATTAATTCCTGACCACAATGAACACGAAGCATTACCGGGGAAATTCAATTGGGGGAATCATCTGCCAGCCTTCCCCATTGAGAGACTCTAAGAAGGTCACAAGATCGTTCTTTTCAGTTTCCGTTAATTTTAATGGTTGCACAAGTGGATCCCTATGAGGATTCGCAATCCCACCTTGATCGTAAAAATCCACGACCTGTCTCAAAGTTGCAAAACGACCATCATGCATGTACGGTGCGGTTCTTGTAATTTCTCGCAGCGTAGGCGTCTTAAATGCTCCCATATCTTTGGCATCTTTCGTCACCACATAACGCCCCAGATCCACGTGATCCGTATCCCAGTCCACACCAAGATTATGAAATTTTTCATCAGAAAAGTTCGCACCAGAATGACAGGTAAAACAGAGCGCTTTCCCACGAAAAAGTTCTAATCCATTTTTAGCACTGCTTGAAAGTGCTTCTGAGTCTTCACCTGAATTATACTGATCAAAAGGACTATTGCCTGAGAGAATTGTGCGCTGAAAACTGGCCATCGCCTGTCCTATAGTCTTCGCTGAAATGCCGGAACTAAACGCATTCTGAAACAGTTTCTTGTACCCTTCGATGTCATTCAGTTTCACCACGAGTTCGTCATGATTGACAAATCCATGTTCGATAGGATTGATTAACGGTCCGATTGACTGCTCTTCAAGTGTCGCAGCTCGTCCATCCCAAAACTGTGCTGAACTGAAGACACGATTAATGGCTGTGGGAGCACTACGCCCACCCTGTTGACTATTGATCCCTGTTGAGACAGGTTGGCCATCCGTAAACGCCAAACTCGGGATATGGCAGCTCGCACAGGCAATAATGTCATTCATGGATAGACGTCTATCAAAGAACAGTAGTTTACCCAATTCGACTTTTTCTTTTGTCATCGGATTATCGTCTGGAATCACCGCTAACTCTTTTTTCAATCCTAAAGGAAATTTCAGTTCGTAAGGCTCTTCAGCGTGAAGTTGAGCCGCAAAACTTAAAAATAAACTCACGATAAAGACCGTATACAAGCCACCTTTTGCCAAAAATAGCACCCCCATCAAGTTAGTCCGCACTTCATTCATCGGTCTCATCGCAATCTCCTTTCTGAGACATATCATCAGTACCTATATAACGACATTTCACGTTCGAACTGTTTGCCGTGTTCCTCGAAGCAGTATTTGCACTTGAGAGATTGGAATTTCTTTTTTCAACTTGGCCTTCACTTCAACAATATCTGACTCAATATCAATGAGTTGGACGGTCTCGTCATCAAAAAAGTGATGGTGATACTCAACATTCGAGTCATAAATCACTTTCGACGTATTCGGGAAGCGATATTCTTTTAAGAGCCCCGCAGCCACAAATGTGTTTAACGTGTTATAAACAGTTGTTACTTATTTTCGGGAAATTGTGGTCAGCCCAGTCTTTGATCTCTTCTCCTGTCGGATGACCAGCCTCACACACCATATATTAATAAATGGCGATTGGGTGTGCCGTTGCCTGAACACTGGCTTCTTCAAGTTTTGCTGCAATAAGCTTTGAATCTCGCATCGAAACACCTTAATTATAATTAATCTATGCTTCGAATAAATCTAAATATAATTCATGTCAAGACCATTCACCGTATCCATCAACTATTCAGGGAAATGTTAGTCGCAATCTTTCTGATTGATATTGCACCTACGATCCGTGAATACAATTTGATAAAAATACACAGCATCTCGTCCAAAGACCAGCATACCATCAAATTGCCTTCTGCGACTTGTCATTTTTGATAGAACGAGCAGTGCTCACACTGGCCAGTGAAGAATCAGGCCTTTAAAAAACTTTAGGAGCCAGGAGATGACTCCTGGAAACCAAGACCATTGAGAAAGATGGGATTCAGACGCTTCACCTTTCCTGCGCCGTTCACGGCTACCAATGTCGCCGAACCTTCGACGACGACACGACGCGAATGACATTCGCGAATGATATGAGAAAAGGTCAAAGATATGCGACGATTAGCTGAAAGTGTGGTTTCAACCTGTAGATCGTCTCCGTACTTGGCGGCCGACTTATAGATGACCTCAGCATGCGTCACCCTAAACTCCGTGTCTTGCCCAATGAGTTCGGCAACTGAAAAACCGCGTTCTTCTAAATAATGCGTTCGAGCGCGTTCAAAGTACTTTAAATAATTCGCATAGTACACCACCCCACCACAGTCCGTATCTTCATAATAAATCCTGATGTTCATAACAAGAAAACTCGCGTTACAACGCCATGGGAGGGAACTGCGGAAGGTCTCGTTCATGAATAGCAGATATTTTCAGCACCAAGTCATAGAGTTGGTGAAAACGCTCGGCCTTGACGGGTTCAAACCCTTGCCCCAAGACCGCATGATCAGCGGCATCAATAAGCGTTTTCATTTTTGGCCATTCTGAGAGAAACGTCTTTCCCATGATATCGTGGTGCTCGGCCAACACATGAAACTGAGCAGGGAATGGGAGTCGATGTTTGCCATCCACATCATTCAAATAACAATTTCGACAAATCTCTTGCAGGGATTTCGGGAGTTGTTCAAGTTTCACATCCCAACTTTTTATCTGATAGGTATGAAACAGACGAGCCTGCGCTGATGCGGTCAGGCCTCTGAGCAATACGCGTATGGCAATTTCGGCATCATGTTGTTGTTCGATCTGACGCTTCGCATGGGCCAATAAATCTTGTGCAAGCTTGCTTTTCACTTCGGCTGGATCCAAAACAATGTTTTCAAGAAATCGAACATTCTCTTTCACGCCTCTTAAAAAAGACGAAATCCCTGGAGGGCCACCCCAGGCAGAAGCCAAATCAAGAGCCTTACTCGCACTTTTTAATTTTTCCCAAGCCTGGCGATAATGAAATTGTTCCCATTGCCGATAGCCCTCTGAAATGTCCGACAGGGCTCGATACAAAGGCTTCAGTCCTCCGCTCACTCGAGCTTCGATGCGACGAAACACTTTCGCGGCTGCGACATATGACCCTTGATTGAAATAGCCTGAAGCTTCCTGTCGAATAGAGAAAGCCTCTTCATCCCATGGATTACTCTGAATCCAGGTTCTTGCCGCTTCTCCTGCCATCATCACTTTTGAATCCGATTGTCTTTCGGCACTTGCTATACTCAATGTTACGACTTTGGCCGTATAGGGAAATCCGACCAACACCATGGCCGCAGCCATTGGCGAGGTTGCCATCGTGATATCAATGACAAGTTCGCCAGGATTTACGTCCCAGGATTTCAAGAGTTTGGGTAACAATTCGGCTAGCGTTTTGTGAGACTGCGCAAAATTTTCAGGATCGGGCGTGAGTATCCAATCCCACTTCTGTGGCATGGTTGAAAGTTGAGGGTGGACATCAGACTCCACCAACTTCTTACTCGATTCTGGAAGAAAGAAACACAATCGCTCTGGGATTAAGCGTTGAAGAGAGCACACAGCTGGCGCAGGATCCTGCGCCATGGCGATAAGGAGGGCTTTGACTGGCCCGTCAGCACTCACAATGCACCAACTATAGCATTCTACGTACCAGGCAGCAAGAATTATACAGAGGTATTTGGCTTTCAGTATCACGACAATGTGCGGTGCGCATGATAAGATCACTCCTTCTCTCCTCACGAATTACACTTAGATAAGGGAGAGGAAGTTCGATGATTTCAGTAAGAAAGATGTGAATTTTATCGAATACCCTGCTAGAATCTACTGATCATGGATAAACAGTTAGTGGTCGAGGCCTTTGAGTCAAGTGCCGATATTAAATGTCGGTTCGTGCAAACCTATGCTCAACAAATCATCGACATCGCCCAGATTATCATTCGAGCATTCCATGACAACCGGAAAGTCTTGCTTTTTGGGAATGGGGGCAGTGCAACGGATGCGTCTCATATCGCAGCCGAGTTCGTTGGACGGTACAAGCGCGATCGTGCAGCTCTTCCTGCCTTGGCCTTAGCCACTGATATGGCAGCGCTCACCTGTATTGCTAATGACTACGAATATACCGATATTTTTTCCAGACAGATTGAGGCCCACGGGAATAAAGGCGATGTCGCGATTGCCATTAGCACAAGCGGAAATTCACCAAATGTGCTGAGGGGTATTCAAGTCGCTCATGAACGAGGGCTTGTCACAATTGGCTGGACAGGCCAAACGGGAGGACAATTAATGGACCTGGTGGACTACAGCTTTCAGGTTCCCTCAACGGTGACGGCTCGAATACAGGAATGCCATATCACTCTTGGCCATGTATTATGTGAAATCATAGAAGAGCGACTGTTTGCCCAAACGACGTAATTCGCCCACAACGTCCGGTAAACCGCTGAACCTGTCCAGGATTCAGACGTATCCGCTTTCCTCGCGTCACAGCAAGGTCAATATTGCCGACTTCGCGGTATCTTGGCGCCGGGGCAAAAGCTTTCGAAGTTTTCTCGATACCCTTCCCGACTTTCTTGCTGTGAAATCACTTCGTGCTGTCGTTCGTGCTATCGTCCGCGCACGGGGACGAGGAAAACCTGTCATCCTCGGCATGGGAGCCCACCCGACAAAAGTCGGACTCAATCCCATTCTGATTGATCTCATGAAGCGGAACATCATCACAGCCGTCGCCGTGAATGGAGCCGTCATTATCCACGACTTTGAACTCGCCTACCTTGGACACACCTCAGAGGAAGTCGATGCAGAAATCGACTCTGGCCGATTCGGTATGGCCGAAGATACAGGACATATCTTAAATTCTGCCATTCTTGAGGGGTGGAAGACTGGGCTCGGAATCGGAGAGGCCGTTGGTCGCTATATGACCAAACACCCAAGACAATTCCCACATCGTCAAAGAAGTCTATTGGTAACAGGCCATAGATTAGGGATTCCGATTACGGTGCATGTCGCCATGGGAACTGACATCATCCACATGCATCCATCAGCCGATGGTGCGGCCATTGGAGGAGGATCGCTCGTTGATTTTCGGACACTGGTCTCTCTCGTGTCTGACATGGAAGGAGGGGTCTATATCAATCTCGGATCGGCGGTGATGCTTCCTGAAGTGTTTCTCAAGACCGTAACCTTGAGCCGAAATCTCGGGCGATCATTGAAGAACATTACAACGGTGAATATGGACTTCCTCCCTCACTATCGTCCCATGACGAATGTCGTACGGCGTCCGACTCAAAAAGGAGGACAGGGATATTCACTGGTCGGACATCATGAGATCATGGTTCCATTATTGGCCGCGGCAATCATTGAACAGATCACCCCCTAGTGATCTAAACCCTAGAGCACCACATATCTCCATACCCCCCTTTGCATCCTCGATCTTTAAAAAAAGACTTGCAAGATTGTTCCGTTTGCGACAGACTATAGCGAATTCAAATAAGTTCCAGTGGTGCGCTGAGGCCATGAACGTTCAATGCACCACTCGTCATATCTGGTCAACCTTCACTGAGAATTCGTATGGCCACTCAATATTGTGATCATAGATGGCCTCAGTAGATACGATCATTCACAAGACCAAGCGTAACTGATGGTCAGTCATAAGTGGCGACTTATAGCCATTTCAAATAATTTCCGATGTTTGAGGCGTAATATTACGTTGTCTAGGCGACCTCTAATTAACACTCCAGAGGCAAACAGGTCTCACAATGGTAAGCACCTTTTATGCTGCAAGAGGTATACAACAATCGTCGCCAAAGTCACCACTGGAAATTAATTGGATTCGCTATAATCCTTTTGGTGCCACCATTACAGGTATCCATGTAACCCAGCGTCATGACCACCTTCAAACAATATAGAAGTTAATTGAATCGGCTATAGAAAAATTATACGGCGTATTTATTGCATCTATTTCATTTTTATAGCTGTTCACGGTTTCTCTTCATGACTGCTTAAGAGGGATATGCCATGAAAAAGAAAATTCTTATCGTTGATGATGACCCAGATATTGTTCTCATGCTTACGGACCGTTTGGAGGGACAAGGATATACCACCGTGCCGGCGGCAGATGGGAAACAGGCCATTGACGCCATTGAACTTGAAACCCCCCACCTCGTTCTTCTCGATTTGACTCTCCCCCGTATGTCCGGCCTCGAAGTCCTTCATCATCTATTCCCCCACGGTGATCAGCCACACCAATCTAAAGACCAGGTGGTATCGGAGACGGTGGAACAACCCTTAGATCTTCCAATTATCGTGATGACAGCCAATGCCACCATTGAAAATGCCGTAGAGGCCATGAAAACAGGAGCTTACGATTTTCTCACAAAACCAATTGACTTTGACCATCTGGAGATTGTGGTCAAAAAAGCTATGGAACGGGAAGTCCTCAAGCAGCAAGTCACATCCCTTCGGACAGAAGTGGAAAGCCGATATAACACCATCGTTGGCAACAGCCCAAGTATTCAGTCCATCATCGAACTTGCCCAACGTGCCGCATCTTGCGACGCAACGGTCTTACTTCTAGGAGAGAGTGGGACAGGGAAAGAATTATTTTCTCGTTCCATTCACAAATGGAGTCCTCGTCATGCCATGCCGTTCAGCATTATCAATTGTGTGGCATTAAACGAAACACTCCTCGAAAATGAACTCTTCGGACACGAAAAAGGAGCCTTTACCGGAGCGGACTCTCGACAAAAAGGCCGGCTCGAAGAAGCAGATGGAGGAACACTCTTTCTTGATGAAATCGGCGATATGCCATTGACACTACAAGCGAAACTCCTCCGGCTCCTCCAAGATCACGAATTTCACCGTGTGGGTGGAAGCCGCCTCGTCAAAGTAAACATCCGAGTGCTGGCCGCGACCAACAAAGACCTCAAACAGGCGGTCAAAGAAGGGCGCTTTCGTGAAGACCTGTACTTTCGTTTGAATGTCGTGAGTCTCTCATTGCCTCCACTACGGGAACGACCCGATGACATCAACCCATTGGCTGAATTTTTCTTAGATTATCATCTTCGAGAGATGAAACGACCATCTCGAACGTTCACGAAAGAGACCATCAAGGCCATGCGAAGTTACAGTTGGCCCGGAAATATTCGAGAACTCAGCAATGCCATTGCGCGTGCCGTCGTTCTCGGCATCGATGAAGAAATCGTTCCTGAACAATTAGGGTTAGGTCCGTGGGGAGTCGATCCATTCCAAGATGGCGAAAACCTGCCCTATCATGAAGCTATCGAACAATATAGCCGGCACATTCTTGAGCAGGCGCTTAGACGAAGCAATTGGAGTCAAACAAAAGCCGCCGATCTCTTGCAACTCCAACGAACTTACCTTTCCCGTCTACTCAAACAAAAGGATATTCAACTCGAACCTTCCGCACATTCGTGACGACTGAGTGTAAAGATTCAGGTTCAAGGTCTCGTCGGAGAGTTAACATGTGAAATCTCACACGTAACTTTGAGATTCGTCGTCACGCAGTCGTAACCATGGCAACAGGCACCGTAAAGAAAAACTGACTGCCTTCTCCAACCTCACTCTGCACCCAGATCTTTCCTCCATGGAGTTCCACAAGGCTTTTGGAAATGGCAAGACCTAATCCGGACCCTCTAGCTTCCACTACCACTGACTCGCCACGATAAAACCGTTCAAAAATATGAGGAATTTCATTGACCGGAATCCCACAACCAGAATCCCTCACACACACCTCAACCATGTGATCATCTCGTATACGTCCTCCGACTTGGACATCCGTTCCCGGCTTTGAGAACTTCATCGCGTTGTTGATCAAATTCGTGAGTACTTGATCGAGCTTATCTCGATCTCCCAGGATGGTTGGTAGAGGCGCATTCACATCGAAGGCCAGATTCAGAGATATTTGCCTTGCGACCGGTTGCATAACTTCAACAACTTCATGGGCGAGGTCTTCTACAGATAGGGGAGCACAACTGAGTTGCATGACTCCAGCATCAATTTTTGAGAGATCAAGCAGGTCATTACTCATTCGTGTCAGCCGTTCAAGATTCCGCTTCACACGCGATAAATAGAAGGATTGACGTTCATTGAGGGTACCGGTGAGACCATCGAGCATATTGTCGACTAACCCCTTCATGGATGTCATGGGTGTGCGAAGTTCATGGGAAGCAATCGAGACGAACATGGACTTGAGGCGATCGTGTTCACGAAGACGTTCATTCGCTTGCTGTAAGGCCTCAGTCCGTTCCTGAACTCGGTCTTCAAGCGTTTGATTGAATTGCCCAAGCGCTTGATAGGCGCGAGCATTATCAATAGCTACTGATACATGATTCGCAATGGTCATGAGGACATCTAAGTCTTCCTGAGTACAGGGGATAATACCCCTGTCAGCTCCCAGATATCCAAGGATACGATCCTGACTTTTCAGTGGTGCAACGATAAAGGAAGTAACACCAACTTCTCGGCAGGCTCGTAAGGCAGGAAAATACATTCGATTAGTTACGGTCTCGATATCCTGGACAAGGACAGGTTTTCCACGAATTAAGAGATCCGCACTAATTCCATCATTTCCGTCTATAGGAATTTCAAATTCTTTCACAAGGTCCTCAAGTTCCTCTGAAACTCCCGTGACCTGGGACACGAGTCCAATACGACGCTCCGGGTCATAGAAGACCAAGGCCATTCTTACAAACCCCAAGTTCTCGACCAAGAGCTTGAGGACCGTTGCCAACAATCGGTCGACATCCAAGGTTGACGCGATCGCAGCCCCCGTCTGATTCAGAGTTGAAAGTTGTGAGACCTGCTTTGTTATCGTCTCGACATATGTTGAAATTGCCTCTTCACGCTGCTTTAAGGAGACGGTCATCTGATTGATGCTCGTCGTCAGTTGCCCAACTTCGTCTCGAGTACGAGCTCTGACTGAGTGTGACAAATCTCCAGCGGCAATGTGCTTCGCCACCCCTGCTAATTTACGCAATGGTCGAATGATTTGGTTAGCCAGCATGACTGTCAAGACAATACCGACGATCATGATAAAGACCGCCATGACCATAACATTCCAGATCATCGTATCAACGGTTTTCATCAACAACGATTGCGTCAAGCCCACATGGATAACCCCATACACCTCAGATTGTTGCCTGGGCTCAGGCATTGAAAAAGACGACTCTTGGTCTTCTAATGACAAGGGGCCAAATTGTGCTTCAGGACTTGTTTGTCGCCTGACAGGAAGCGCAAAATCATACAGCGTTTCCCTCGTTCTTCCCGATTTGGTCAGCCTTGATCCTGCATTCACAGGACTGATTAAACCGCCTACTTGTTTTTTATTGGACACGGTGAATACCGTGACAATCGGTTGATCGCCAGGCGCCGAAAGAGCCGCGGTTGTCAGAGACGGGCTTGGAAGCAACGGTCGGTCCAGAGCTCGCTTCCCAGGGTGCGCCACATCCAAGCCTCCTTTGGACTGTTCGACTAATCGCTCCCCTGTTGGCCCTGTTACAACAACATACACGACTTCATCGACCGAGAGGGCACCTTCAACAACCTGCTCGAGAGAAACCGTATCTTGCGTGATGAGACCATAGCGACCGTTATGAACAAGGTTTTTGATCAGGATTGCTCCGGTTTTCCGTAACGCCTTCTCCATTGATGAGGCCTGTTGGTTGACGAAATACCAGCTTAAGCCTGAACAGACCCCAATGATAATTAAACTAATAAACAGGACGAGTTTGGTTCGAAGACTACTGAAGAATATTCCTGAGGAAGGAGGAGTACCCATAATTCCATTCGCGCTCGTTTCATAGAATCAATACATTTTATGAAACCTGGTCAAAATATTGGGTGCAACCGTGATGCCTAAAAAGTTTGCCGTTTTCAAGTTAATGGCCAATCGCAAAGGTTCAGGAGACAGGACAACTCCCGGCGTAAATTTTTGTCCAGTGAGAAATTTTTCGGCTAAACGTGAAGCTTGTTTTCCAACATCTTCATAATTGAAATGCACACTGAGCAACGCTCCCTTACGAACAAGATCAGAAGAAAATCCAATGACAGGAATATTCGCCTCGAGAGTGGTCCGCAAGAGAAAGTCAAAAGACTCTGGAGTCACGACCGTACTATCCGGAAGTAACCATAACGCATCAATGTTATGAACAATGGCACGAAGAGAGGCAGGCACGTCTTTTTCAGACGAAACCATCCTTGACACCAATTCCATCCCTAGAGCGTTCGCTTGGGACGTCGCTTTCTGTACAATCCTCCCGGTTTTCTGGGAATTGTAAATAACTCCCACACGCTTGACCGTTGGCACCACATCCTGCAGGGATTGAATTTGGTCTTCGAAGGGGATCTCTAAAGCAATTCCAGCCATATGCGATTTCGTGAGGTTGTACTTCGCAGGGTCTAACACCATGCAAAAAATGCTAGGAATGGATGGCAGGCCCTGCCGAACAACAAGTGCCGCCTTTAAGCCCACGGCGACGATAATGTCTGCCTGTAACGATCGAACCTTTTTAACTATGGGCTCTCCATGAGTTAAATCTCCATGGAGCGAAAGCCGTTCGACATGCCGCACCGTCGGCGAGATATTTTTCAGGAAGGCTTTGACAGTTTGATCATAGGACTTAATATCTGAGGACTGGACTATGACAACTGTTTTGGCAAACGCTGAAGGTGTGAAGACGTTCCAGTGACATCCAAGAAAAACTAGAATCACAACCAGGAGGGAAGGACTCCCTTTCCGAAAAAACCAATGACCGATATTCAACAGGTCATGAATACGTGATCTAGGAGCAAGAAATGAAAAAATCCAGTCCTGATGAGGGCTTCTAGGTACATTCTTTCGACTCTCTTGAAGCGGGGAATCCAATGTCTTTACTCCATGACGGTTCCGTGAATCTGATTGTTACTCTGACCATTCTACATGGTCCCGCATACTTGTACATACCATCCTGCTACCGGAACAAGTCCTGAGCCATAATCTCATCCGAACGCTTCGTCATCAATATCACTAAAAAAATCTGGACAAACGTCGATGACTGTAATGTGCTATGTCTGACCATTCAGTTTTTATAGATTCTCTCATTGTCCTATCCCATCTCTCACCTCACTCAAGACTTACCGAAGAAAGAATTATGAGACCAAGTCAGTCGTGCAAAATTGCGCTGTCAGACGACGAATTGATCTCACTTCGTCGCTCTCAGTTATCACTCGCGTTCCCCACTGTGGTTGCCATCCGCAATTAATACATCGGATTTCGTTTTTCGTTGTGAGATCAACAACTTGAGCCGTCAGCAATCCTCGACATTTCGGGCACCGTCTCGCAGCGGGGGAGTGAAGACCATGCAACTTTACATTAGCAGTCCATGTCGTTTGTGCCTCGGTTACGGGAAGTACACCAGGGATTGACCGAGTTCGACGTTTTCGGGGTAAAGATGGTTTAGATAAAGACTTTTTTTTCATCAAATGTTCTCCTTCTTTCAAGACTATTGAGGGATCCCGACACTCAAGCTTTCATAAACCAATGAGGAGCTGTGCCCCGATAGGAAGAAAAAGCAAGGCTGATGCCGAAGCGGTTTTTCCCAAGAAAACAGCTGAAAGAGAACGGTTCTTAAAGGGTTTTCAAAATTCCGGAACAACGCATCTCGAACTCTTTGATCTCAACGAATCTGTTTAGATACACTTGTTATCTAAACAGATACACAGCAAAGTTCTCGCCATGAGCAGGGAGGAATCACTATTTCAATGTCATGAGGTCAATCGAAAGATAAGAGAAGATGGCAATCTGAGGAACAGAAGGAGAGAAGAGAGATCAGCTCGAAACGAACATATTAATTTGAACAGGAGGTTTGGAAAAGCTTTCGATCTTCAAGCCGAAGTGCGGTCAGAGCCTGTCCCCAGACACATCCACTATCAAGGCCAAGGAGCTTGTCATGAATAAACAGTCCCAACGCTGACCAATGACCAAAAATGACGACTTCATCACTAATCGATCGCCCAGGGGCTTGAAACCAGGGAACCAAGCCCTTCTCAGCTTGATCAGGCGAGCCTTTGAAGGAAAAGTCTGGCACACCATCGGCTGAGCACATCCGTAACCGCGTTAACACATTCGTTGAGAAACTCAACCGATTATGATACGACAGCTTTTTAGACCAGACAAGGTCAGCCTGGCGAAAATAGAGGAAAGGCAGCAACTCAACAAAATTCTTACTTCGCAATGCAACTTCCACCTCACGTGCCAATGTCACAGCCTGCGTTGCAGTCCATTGAGGCAAGAGTCCGGCATGCATCATCAAATACCCGTTTTCCAAATGTATCATCGGACGAAAGCGCAACCAAGTGAGCAACTCATCACAATCCGGTGCAGACAAAACCTCTGCCAAGGTATCCTTATGATGTAACTTGGCGATACCAGCCCATACCGAAAGTAAATGCAAATCATGATTGCCCAGCACCGTGACCGCTGCCGGCCCAAGTTCTTTAATATAACGAAGCACAGCGAGCGAGTCCGGGCCACGATTAACCAAATCTCCAACCAACCACAGTCGATCGCCTGTGGCATCAAATTTGATTCGCTTCATCAGCTTGCGTAAGGCTTTAAAGCATCCTTGAATATCGCCTATCACGTACGTGGCCATAGCATCTCATTCAATTAATATTTGCAATAATGATGATAACAACGTAGCGTGATACGAGCGAGGAAACAAGCCCCTGAGAAGAAATGAGGAGTGAGAAATCCTTGATGTTTGACAACATCTTTGTCTTTCAACCATCTCCCTGGAACGAACAGCAATGGAGACACATCAGCGGCCTTCCACTCGAAGAGGTGTGGCTGACCGTTGATTCAGATATACATCTGTATAGTTGGTATGTTGATGCAGGACCTAAGCAGCCAGTGCTCTTGTGGTGCCATGGCAATGCTGGAAACATCAGCCACCGCCTCTCAAACATTTCCGAACTCCATCGACGTGGCATTTCTGTCATGATTTTTGATTATCGAGGATATGGAAAAAGCACGGGAGTTCCATCAGAAGCGGGATTCTATCAAGATGCCCTGACCGCTTATGACTTCCTACGCACACACAAGAAAGTCAATCCTAAACGCCTCGTGATCTTTGGACGTTCATTAGGAACATCTGTTGCTGGCGAAGTCCTCCGTCAACGTTCCGCTGCCGGACTGATTTTGGAAGGGGCCTTTCCCTCTCTTCAATCGATGGCTGATCATCACTATTTCGGGGTACCGGCCCACTGGTTTCTGAATTCACAATTTAATCTAAACGAAAAACTTCCTGACATTTCACGGCCACTCCTCGTGATACATGGAGAAAATGACACCATTGTTCCAATTAAGTTCGGGAAACAAGTCTACAAAGCGGCAAAACCACCCAAACATTGGTATCCCGTTCGAGGAGCCAGTCACAACGACGTCCCTGTTGTCGGCGGACGAGCGTACTTTCACCAACTGAAGATCTTCATTCAGAACATCGTTTCATGACAACCCAGCGTGAGCTGCTTGACGCGTTTTAAGAAGACTCGCTACCATCTCACCTTGTAGAACAAGCCTTCTAGATGCAGAATGTCCAGCATAGACCGAGTCCTCATGTTCAATGAAGACAATGCCCTGATGGAGACAGATATATGAATCGCTTACTCGAGCCTGAGTTGATGGATGACCCAGAACAAGCACAAATTTATGCCTCCGCAAACTTTTCAAAGGAAAATCAAGATTTTGTCGATCGTTTTCTGCAATCCCATGGCCACGAGTTAGAGAACGCCCATGTCGTTGATCTGGGGTGCGGCCCGGGCGACATTCCCATTCGTCTGGCTCAGGCTCATCCGACTTTACGAATCACAGCAATTGACGCATCCCAACCGATGATTGACATTGCCAAGCGCATGGTTGCT
>BQIU01000007.1 GCA_021603905.1 Nitrospirales bacterium | reverse complement strand
CTGATGCCGCACATCCGCCACGATCCAATTCCCGACATAACTCATGAGATAGGCCTGACCATAGGCACAACAGGCTTTCACACACGCTACTCCCAAAATAATAGCCGGAAGCACACGAAATAAATATTCATCCTGTTCGATAAAAATACCATCCATCAGCGGTTGCACAAGCCACGCATAAGCCGCCTGCAAGCCTGCGACGCCAACCGAGCAGAGCAGGGCCAGCACTAAGCGAACTCGATAGACCTGCACATACCGCAGCAGACGCAGGAACGTCTTCACGATTGCACCTCAGCCAAGACACATTCTGCTGCGCGACGAGAAGCCCCGGGTTCACCTAACGCATCTCGTACTTCCTGAAATGTTTTCCGCATGTCATCAAGGAGTTGTGGGTTATGCAAAAGCCGAAGTGCTTCGGGAACCAGTCGTGTAACCGTCATATCATGTTGAATCAATTCAGGCACAATCCGACGACCTGCCACAATATTCACTAAACCAATGTCAGGAATTTTGACCAATTGGCGAGCAATGGCATAGGTTAACCACGGCACACGGTAGAGGATAATCATGGGAGTTCCGATAATGGCAGCCTGAAGAGTCGCCGTTCCAGAGGCCACAAATAACAAATCAGCGGCCGCCATCACTTCATTCGGCTGATTGTCGACAACAGCAACCTGTAAACTCTTATAGCCTTTGACTCTATCATGAATACCGGCATGTGATACGGAAGCTGATTTCGCAATCATAATGTGTACATCGGAAAAAGCTTTCTTCACCTCCCAGGCGGCTTCAAGCATCATTGGAAGACAACGCTCCACTTCATGCTCTCGACTGCCTGGCAACAACCCTAAGACCCGCGCACCCTTTGGAACGTGTAATTGTTCTCGAACCATGGATTTATCGTAGGACGGTTGCACCACATCCAATAATGGATGACCGACAAAATTGCAGGGAACTCCAGCCTGACGATATAACGATTCTTCAAATGGGAAAATGACTAACATCCGACTCACCGCACGCTGGATCACGCTGAGACGGCGTTTCCCCCAGGCCCAAATTTGTGGAGCAATATAATAAATGACATGCTGTTTGGCTTTCACCGCAGCTTTCGCTAAACGAAGGTTCATGCCTGGACTATCAATAAACACCACAGCATCATAGATATTTTCTCTCAGCATTTTTTTTAAGCGCTGCAATGTGCGGATTCCACGACCTAACTGTTTGAGCCCCGGTACGCCAATGGCATCAACAGATTCAATACCGGGAAGCAAGTGAACACCTTCAGCCAACATCCGTTGACCGCCAACACCATCGATGTGAATCTGTGGATCTAAGTCATATAACTCTTTCGCTAAATTTGCACCATGCAAATCCCCTGACGCCTCCCCTGTCACAATGAGAATTCGTGGTGACGGTTTCACAATGAGTTGCGTACGATCATCAATTTCATGGCTATCTACGTTAGGCCATAACTGAGGTCATCTCAATCTTCGTCAGTATTTGATGAGCCAACTGTAATGACGCCACGCCGTCTTCTCCAGACACCAATGGAGGCGCCTGCGTGTTGATCGAGGCAATGAAGGCGCGCAGCTCACGTTGAAGCGGTTCATCTTGATCACCAGACAGTTGCTCGGTTTTTACACTACCCACTCCCGCATTCCGTCCGTTTCGACGGTGAATGACGGCTTGACGGTCTTGGTAATCGATAGATAAATACGCCTGAGACTGGAAAATTCGGCACTTTCGAAGTCTTCCGGTTGAGATTCGACTCGCGGTAAACGTCGCGACGCCGCCATTCGCAAATCCAATGCGAGCATTGGCGATATCCACTTGATCGGTTAACACCGCTAAGCCAGAGGCTTCAACCGTGACGATGCCGCCAAGCTTCAGCGACAACACAATATCCAGGTCATGAATCATCAAATCAAGAACAACATCGACATCCGTTCCGCGTGGTTGGAACGGACTCAGCCGATGACATTCAAGAAATCCTGGATGATGAATCAAGGGACGGACAAGTTCGACGATTGGATTAAACCGTTCAACATGACCAACCTGCAGAACACAACCATGTTGTTTGGCTAGCTTAACCAACGTCTGACCATCGTCAACGCGGGACGTAATCGGTTTTTCTACAAGAACATGAACACCCGCTTCGAGACAGGCACGGACAACAGGATAATGTTCCGAAGTCGGGACAGCAACGCTGACCGCATCGACGTCAGATAAGAAGCGATCAAACTGTGCAGAGTGCGGCACGTGATAGAGATTCGCAATTGATTGACCTCGTGCCTGATCAGTATCCGAGACGGCGACAAGCCGGACTTCAGGAAGTCCGGAATAAATTCTTGCGTGATGTTGCCCTAAATGCCCAACTCCAATCACTCCGACCTTGAGTTGATCCATTTCTAATCACATGCTTTCATTGAATAATACGAACCGTGAAATAAAAACCATTTACCCATCTGTCCGGATTTTCGAACTGATCATCACACCGAAGGAAAATGACTTGGGGAACCCAACATTCCAATGATGGCAATTTGATTGGCATTCGCCTGTTCTAGCACAATATCTCGATCAAGGATAATTGTACGTCCAGCTTCCAGTGCCAACACCGAGGCCTTGACTTCAATCATTCGTTCTATGGAAACTGGTCCAATGGCAGGGAGGTCAAAACGGAGATCTTGTGTGGGCTTACACCGCTTGACCACAATGGCATTTTTTTGTGCCAACTGTCCACCACGCCGAATAGTTTCATCAGTGCCTTCCGCAGCCTCGACCGCAACGACCGCTCGATTTTTTACCACGACGCACTGCCCAATATCTAAACGACCTATGTCATGGGCTAAGTCCCACCCAAACTGAATATCGGCCCACTCTTTTTTCGTTGGGGTCCTGTTGGTCAAGACCCCTTCCTCGACCAGGATGTCTTCTAAGCCAAACGTGGAATCAATGATTTGAATACCTTCTCGTTCAAGTTCTCCGGCCACAGCACGAAGAATTCCATCATCATTCCAATCTTTCAACTTACTCAACAGCATCAATGCCCGAAGATCCGGACTCACCTTGGAAAAGACATGAGTCTTTTTAAAGCCTCCGAGCATCACGGCTTGCTGGATATCATGTTTTCGAAAGACTTGGACAACCTTGTTAAACTGGCCTATTTTGACCCATTGAATCCATTCAACCGCCTGTTCGAGTTCAGGAGAGGTCTCACCAATATGGGCGACGGCCGAGACTTGATAGCCGAGCATTCTCACTCTCTCCGAAAAAATAATCGGAAACCGCCCATTCCCTGCGATTAACCCAATTCGTCCACTTATTTCCAATGTCCGTCTTCTTTCAGACTGGCCCGAACCTGCAACGTTCGATTCTCGAGATTAGACTTCTTCCTCATCCAATTCTCGCGATGCGCTTCGACACGTACCTCGACGTGAACTCTCGATGAACGTCACAAGCTTCAGTACGTCGACGCTGTGTTCGTATTGTGTACGGACGAGTTTTGTCGCCTCGCTGATTGGATGTTTCTGTCGAAACAGGACATCAAACGCTCCCTTCAGATTGGCAATACGTTCACTATTAAATTTATAACGCCGAAGGGCAATCGAATTAAGTCCAAATAATCTCGCACGATACCCCCCGGCTGCCCGTAAAAATGGAGGCACATCTCGACCTAAGGCGGAACAGCCTCCGACCATGGCATAGTCACCAATCCGCACATATTGATGCACGCCAACTAACCCCCCAATGACAGCATAGTTTCCGATGAATATATGCCCGGCCAGCGTTGCGGCGTTGGCCATGACAATGTGGTCACCTAATTCACAATCATGCGCGACATGTACGTAGGCCATGAGGAAGTTATGATGGCCGATACGGGTGACACCGCCGCCAAAACTCGTCGCGCGATTGACCGTCACATATTCTCGTAAAATATTGTCATCACCAATAACCACTTTCGTGGGCTCATCTTTATATTGCAGATGCTGCGGAGGAGACCCTATAGAGGAATATGGAAAAAGCTTACATCGTTGACCGATTTCCGTGTGGCCTTCGACATTGACATGTGCAATGAGTTCTGTGCCATTCCGTATTCGGACATGCTCACCAACGATACAATAGGGACCAATACTCACATTGTCTTCGATTTCAGCTTTTGGGTGCACAATCGCTGTTTGATGTATATTCATAAGGTCAAGTCCAAGGA
This sequence comes from Nitrospirales bacterium, assembly GCA_021603905.1. Classification (GTDB taxonomy): domain Bacteria; phylum Nitrospirota; class Nitrospiria; order Nitrospirales; family UBA8639; genus JAGQKC01. The sequence goes on along the minus strand of BQIU01000007.1, from coordinate 92,828 downwards.
AGGGATCATGATGTGGTTGCCGATTCGTTTGTCACCATCGCGGTCATTTCTGCTTCACAGACGAGGGTCGACTCAACAAGTATTTTCCCCTGCATTTTCCAAAAAGCAGATCTCTGCTTCAGCACGTTGACTTCGACCTTGAGTTGATCTCCCGGAAACACAGGTTTTCGAAACTTGGCTTTATCAACACCAGCAAGATAGACAATTGACCGTCCAGGACCCTGAGCGCCTTTCAAGGCAAGCACTGCGCCTACTTGCGCCATCACTTCTAACTGCAAGACACCGGGCATCACTGGCTGACCGGGGAAATGCCCCGGGAAGTAGGGTTCGTTGCAGGTGACATTTTTCACACCAATGATCCGTTGTCCAGCTTCAAAATCTATAATTTTATCTACTAACAAAAACGGATAGCGGTGAGGCAAAATGGATTGAATTTCCTGACACGTAATTTCAAGCCCAGCCACAATAATCCTCCTTCCGTAACAGAACAGCTAGATAGTGAGACTCAGTCTTCCGCTACAAGACGATAGCGTTTCGAGAAGCGACTGCCTGGCACCCACGATTCCATCGAGACAGACCGTAGCGTATCATTCATCTTGATCCATTTCTTTGATTATGTCATCAGAGATATCCAACTGAGGACGATGATAGAGGGTCGACGAACCCTGCCCACGTTCCACGACAATCACAAACTCACGATCTTGTGCGAGTCGTGCAACAACCTCTGTCACGTTGGATCGAAAGTCGGTCATCAAATCTTGTTGCTTGCCTTGCAGTTCACGAGACAAAGCCGCCTCTTTGACTTGATAGTCTCTCACTCGTCGTTGAAATTTTTCTTCCCGTTCTCGCCTTGCTGATTCACTTAACACACTTCCTTGATTCACAAGATCATTTCGCATCCGTTGAATCTCTTGTTGTTCAAGTTCAAGTAAGACCTGACGATCCTTCACGAAGCTGTCAAAGGACTCTTTAAGTTCTTTTCCAGCTCGTGTTTCTTCAAGGATTCGCTGAAAATCTACCACCGCAATGACACCAGGGCTTTCAACAGTTGGCGCAGTGGACATACATCCTGTGAGGCCTCCCAATCCGACACAGGTGACCAGAACCCAGATGGTTGAACAATTAAAGAACCACGAACGAGATTGGAAAATGGTTGCATGCATAACTGACGCCTCTCCCACCTTGGTTAAAACACTGATCCCACCGAAAACTCAAAGACACCTCGTTTTTCTCCGGACCTTCTGGATATCGGTACTCCATATGCGGCCCGAAGAGGCCCAAATGGAGAAATCCACCGGACTTCAAGGCCTGTGGAAGGCCGAAGATTACAACAAATATCAAGAGCTTTGGTCTTGGAAAATCCTTCACCGTAATCGAAAAAGACGACGCCGTTCAGCTTGGCCTCCGCCAAAATGGGGAAGATCAAATCAACATTAAAGATTAATTGCTTGGTCGCACCCAACAACGTACGACTGGCGGTCACCGGCCCTGCTCGACCAAACTTAAACCCTCTGACCGTATTGATACCTCCAACAAAAAAGAGTTCAGGCAGTGGGACCGCATCGCCATTATAGCCTTTGGCCACACCGACTCGAGCTCGCGTCGCCACACGAAGATCCCAAATTGGGAGTGGCGTGTACCGCAAAGCATCAAAAGCTACAGAATAAAAGTCATTCGTCCCGCCAAGAAGTTCCGTCCCAAAGCTTGCATTCACGCCGACCCGGGCCCCGCGTCTGGGGTCCAGGAAAAAGTCTCGAGAATCTCGAAATATGGCGGTCCGAAATCCCGTGGTGGTTTGATTTCCAACTTGACTTAAAATAAGTTCAGGAGCGTCCGAGCGGGGTCTGGATATCCTAATTCGTTCAGCCACAAACGTAAAACTTCCAGAAATGTATTCTGAGAAGGATCGACCAAAGGTGATATTGCCACCAGTTTTCTTTTCCCGATAAGTTAAAAAGTCCGTATTGGTTTGAAACCCATCGATCTGCATAGATGTCAATCCATCATAGAGGGCTGGATTTCGAAAAGTAATCACACCTAAGGTTCGACGTCCACCAACCTGTCCACGAATTCGTCCCGTATATCCAAGACCAAAAAGATTGCCTTCCGTAATATCAGCAATGGCGGTAAATTGATCGAGTGTACTAAAACCTCCGCCGATGCTGAATGATCCTGTCGGCTTCTCTTTGACTTTCACCTCAAGATCCACCTGTCCTTCATCAATCTGTTGTGGCAATATTTCGACGGTTTCAAAAAAGTTTAAATTGTTCAGACGTTCAAAACTTCGCTTCATGGCCACCGAGTCGATCATATCCCGTTCATCCACTCGCAACTCACGACGAATCACATTGTCTCGCGTTTTCCCATTGCCGGTAATCCGAATGTCTCGGATTCGAATCAATTCACCTTCTTTTATGGTAATCACGATTTCGGTACTGCGACTCTCCGGATCAGGTTGAATGGAAGGAACAGGTTCAGCAAAAGCGTATCCTCTTTCACCATAGAGATCGGTTAACCGAGCGACCTCCTCCCTCACCTGTGCCCGTTGAAACACCTCACCCGCTCGAATCGACAGTCCCTCTTCTAATTCCTGGTCTGTAAAAATCGTGTTTCCTTTAATCGCGATCGAGTTCACGATATATGGCTCACCCTCGACGATCGGGAAGTTCACGTCAAACCATTCCTTTTGTTCATCGAGTTCAATAGACGGGACGCCCACCTGCACATCAAGATACCCGCGATTCATGTAGGCTTCCTTGATTCGCTCCACATCATTTGGAATCTCATCCTGCTTAAGAATACCTGCGTCGGTGAACCATGACCAAGGGAGCGACCACTCGCGAGTCGCCATCCCACTGAGCAATTCCTTTCGAGTCAGTATTGTTCGGCCTTCAAACGTGACATGCTTGATATGTGCCTGCGGGCCTTCTTGGATGAAAAATGTTAATCGGTGTTGATTTTCGCTCACGATCTCCATTACCGGAATCACGTGTGCATGGTAATAGCCTTCTTCTTGATACGCTTTTCGGATATTTTCGGCACTGACATTCACTTGTTCTTGATCCAAAAACACTTGACTCTGCACCGTCACCTTTTCTTTCAACTTGTCTTCGGACAGTTCTTCATTCCCATCAAAGACCGTCTCAACATTAAAGGCTTTTTCACGAACCACAAACACGATATCGACTCCATCGGGCTTCCTCTGAGTTTCCACTTGGACATCTTCAAAGAACCCCATTGCATAAATATGCTGGATTTCCGCTCGAACCTCCTCAGGAAGAAATCGATCACCGGCTTTAAGCGTGAGCTTTGATTCGATCGCCTGCACATCAATATGTTGTGTACCTTGAATGCGAATTGAACGAATGCTCAATTCATCCTCGGCCGCTAAGGCCGGTCGTACCGCCCCGCTCCCCAACACAGCAAGACTCAACACCAATGCGCAAAGCCATGACACTTTAGAGGAAAAAAATGGACAATCGAACACAGACCAAAGTTGAACTCGGCAGTCGTTCATTCCCCATCCCATTTTCCGGCATTTTGGGATCGATGAACAGACGAACGCCCCCGCACGGAGTAAAGTATGAAATGATAACTGTGGATTACAAAACCTGAATTAGACAAGAGATATTGATTGGTCATACCCAACCAGGGAGCAACAGGAGTTCGAAACGGCATGCTCACAGAGAGGGTAGGAATTCTACGATTTGTAAGACTTGAATACTCTTAGGAAGACATTGAATTATATAGTTGAAATATGATTCTTGTAAAGTATAGGACACAGATGAATCCTGGTCATTCCATAATGAGGATATTACCTTGACATTATTTTTACCCTTCTCCTAGTATCGTCACCATGATCGTGGACAACCTCATGACGCATTACCTCGGAATTGACCAAGCAGGTCCCGATGCGTCCCAAGCCATCCTACGAATTCTGACGACACCACACAGACCACGATAAATCTCGTACGTGACTATGGAAGAACCGTTAGCTATGGAAGAACGTCCTCAAACTGAAATTCCGTCATCCCTCCCGCTCCTACCTGTGCGCGACATTGTCGTATTTCCGTATATGGTGTTGCCTCTGTTTGTTGGCCGAGATGTCTCAATTAAGGCCATCGAAGAGGCCTTAGCCGGTAATCGGATGATCTTTCTCACCACGCAAAAAACCCAAGACATCGAATTGCCAAAACCTGATGAATTGCATTCCGTCGGGACCGTGGGAATGATCATGCGTATGCTCAAGCTCCCAGATGAACGGATCAAAATTTTGGTGCAAGGTCTGGCAAAAGCCCGAATTCTCAACTACACACAATCAGAACCATTCTACACCGTCAAGATTGAAAAAATCGTCGATGCCAACATCTCCCAGTCTTCGCTCGAGCATGAAGCCCTGATGCGAACCACCAAAGAATCTCTCGAACAACTGGTGAGTCTTGGTAAGGTCATCATGCCCGATGTCCTCACGGTCATTGAAAATCTCGATGAGCCCGGACGATTGGCAGATATCATCGCCTCAAACCTTGGATTAAAAGTCGAAACGACACAAGAAGTTTTGGAAATTGCCGATCCGCACAAACGACTTTCGCGCGTCAGGGAAGTCCTTGCCAAAGAGCATGAAGTTCTGTCCATGCAACAAAAAATTCAGGCACAAGCTAAAGGCGAGATGGACAAAACCCAACGTGAATACTTTTTGCGTGAACAATTGAAAGCTATTCAAAAAGAATTGGGCGAATTAGACGATCGCGCGGAAGAAGTTTCTGAGTTTCGAACGCGCATGAACGATGCGAAGATGCCGGAAAAAGTTCTGAAGGAATGTGAAAAGCAGTTAAAACGTCTGGAAAAAATGCACCCCGACGCCGCGGAGTCTGGAACCGTCCGAACATATTTGGAATGGATGGTTGATCTTCCCTGGAGTCATCGGTCACAGGACAATTTGAACATCAAGGAAGCCACGAAAGTCCTCCATCAGGATCATTATGACCTCGAAAAAGTCAAGGAACGCATTTTAGAATATTTGGCTGTTCGAAAACTGAAAGAAAAGATGAAAGGGCCTATCCTCTGTTTTGTCGGACCTCCGGGTGTAGGCAAAACTTCTCTGGGAAAATCCATTGCGAAGGCACTTGGCCGCGAGTTTATTCGTATCAGTCTCGGGGGAACCAGAGACGAAGCAGAAATTCGTGGACATCGCCGCACATATGTCGGAGCCCTTCCTGGTCGGATTATTCAAGGCCTCAAGCAGGCAGGCACGAATAACCCCGTATTTATGCTTGATGAAATTGATAAGGTTGGGATGGACTTTCGAGGTGATCCATCTGCAGCACTCCTTGAAGTCTTGGACCCTGAACAAAACCATGCCTTTACCGATCACTATCTCAGCGTCCCTTTTGACCTGAGTGACGTTATGTTTATTACGACGGCCAATCTAACTGATCCGATCCTCTCGGCCTTACGAGACCGTATGGAAATCATCAGTATCCCCGGCTATTCCGAAGAGGAAAAACTTGGCATTGCTCAGCGCTATCTGATTCCGCGACAATTAGAGGAACACGGAATCACCGAGGAACATCTCAGACTCACCGAACCAGTTATTCAACAAATCATTTCTCACTATACGCGAGAAGCCGGCGTTCGAAATCTCGAGCGAGAAATTGCCAATGTCATGCGTAAGATTGCCAAACGTGTTGCAGAAGGGCGAACTACTCGGTCAACCGTGACGCCGAGCACGCTCAATAAGTATTTGGGCGCGCCAAAATTTCTTCCTGAACAGGAGCAAGAACATGATGAGGTTGGCGTCGTCACGGGACTGGCATGGACCGAGAGTGGTGGAGATGTCCTGTATATTGAGGCTTCCTCTATCAAAGGCAAAGGCCAGCTTACCTTAACAGGTCACCTGGGCGAAGTCATGAAAGAATCGGCCCAGGCGGCGCTCAGTTATATTCGAACACAAGCGAAAACCCTGAATATCAGCCCTGACTTCTTCTCCAAAAAAGATATTCACATTCACGTTCCGGCGGGAGCGATTCCTAAAGACGGCCCGTCAGCTGGCATCACAATGGCAACAGCCTTGGCTTCGAGCTTGAGTAATATCCCAACTCGGCGCGATGTGGCCATGACAGGCGAAGTGACGCTACGGGGGCGTGTACTCCCTATTGGCGGTCTCAAAGAAAAAATCCTTGCAGCCAAGCGTGCGAAACTGACTTGCATTATACTCCCCAAACGCAACGAAAAAGATTTAGATGATATTCCGAAACATCTTCTGGAGGACTTAGATTTTGTTTTTGTTGAAACGATGGCAGAAGTTTTGAAAGCGGCACTTCGTCAACCGAGCAAAACTCGAGTCTCGCATAAAGCCATGAATGAAAAAACTTCAACTCCACGACGCACGATCGTGAAGCCTTCTCGAGCCCGCCCCACACAACGACGAAAATTGACAAGCCGAAAATCTTCAGCCCGTTGATCATATGCCGCGTCCTCCCTCTCGGAGAATCGTTTCGAGTCTTGGCGAATTTGAGCTTATCAAAATTCTCCAACAGACCCTTGCCAACTGTAGTCTTCCATCGCCTCGCGGCATTGGTGACGATGCCGCCATTATCAAACCAACATCTGATGACGAATGGCTCGTCTCAAAAGATCTCCTCCTTGAAGGTATTCACTTCGATTCGAGTTACTCATCGTATCAAGCCATCGGATATAAGTCCGCTGCCGTGAACATCAGCGACATGGCCGCAATGGGAGGCACCCCCAAATTCCTCCTCGTTGGCCTGGCCATTCCGCCATCTCATCCATTAGCCCATGTGCAGGCTCTCTATCGAGGACTTCGCGACCTGTGCAAAGAATTTCGCATCTCCGTGATCGGAGGCGACACCGTAGCATCCAGAACCGATGTCTGTATCAGCATGACGATCATTGGAAAAGTTAAAGCTGGTCACGCTCTATGTCGAGGTGGAGCAAAAGTCGGAGATAGTATTTATGTCACAGGAACGCTTGGTGATTCTGGTGCCGGTCTACGACTGCTACAACACCGATCGACTCAGCAGACTAGACAACTACCGAAGTCTGTCGTACGATTTCTCATACAGCGTCATCTTCATCCAACTCCACGTGTCCATCTTGGTCAGTTATTAGCCAAACGTCGCCTGGCTTCGGCAGCCATCGATCTTTCAGATGGGTTATCAGGAGACCTGCACCATCTCTGTGAGGCCAGCCATGTTGGTGCCGAAATTGAGATGTCGAAGATTCCGATTTCATCGCAATGTGCAAAATACATTAAAAACCGTCACGAATCACGGATAGATTTGACGCTTGCGAGTGGTGAAGACTATGAACTGCTTTTTACAGTTTCACCCCATCACCAACAACCCCTTAAACGAATGGCTGCCCGTCTCGGACACATGATTACACGCCTTGGAACAATTTGCGCACACCAGCAAGGACTTCACCTCCTATTGGAGGATGGATCCCGGCAAGGCTTGCCTCGAAACAGTTATGAACATTTTCCTCTATAATTGACCCAGGCAAGTCTCGTGGCATCATTAAAAACAGTCCGTGCGCAGCTTGTTCAAATTCTTCACCTTCAAGAATCACCACAACGAACAGCATTCGCTTTTTCGCTTGGAGTCTTTATTGCCTTTGCCCCACATTACGGATTTCACACCGCCAGCGTGGTCTTGTGTGCCTGGGCATTTCGGCTCAATTACCTAGCCATGCTGATGGGAGCCTTTCTCAATAATCCATGGACCATCGCCCCGATCTTAGGGGGCACACTCTATACTGGATTCGCCGTCATTGGAACAACTCCAACATCGACATTCGATTTCTCGAACCTGCATTTCGATAATCTGTTTGAAAGCCTCACGCCCTACTTACTCCCGTTCATACTCGGAGGTTGTGTTCTCGGACTCATCGGAGCGCTCACGGCTTATCCAATTATGTTATTTGTTATTCACCGTTACCGCTCAGCGAAATCTCTCTAGGACCACTCACCATCTGATGTTTAAGATTCTCCATTCTCAAAGACTCCACGACCAGCCCATACAAGTCACTTCAACCGAGAATTTTCTAGTGAACGGTAATCTATCGCGGATCTCTTGGGTTGACATATGAGTACGGACAGAAGGCTGCCACATGATGGAACATCTCTCATTGCTGACCCGATTCATGGCTATATCACCTTCACCGTACAGCTCTCAGATCATTCCTCAAGGGAACGCACAGAACAAGATTTAATCGATTCTCCTTGGCTACAACGATTACGATATATCTATCAACTTCAAAGCGCGCACTGGGTATATCCTGCAGCCGAACACACTCGGTTTCAGCATTCCTTAGGGGCCATGCATTTAGCAGGTCGATTCGCCAATCATGTGTACCCCACGCTCTCCCACATGGTTCACGATGTCCCCTCTCAGCCGTATATTGAAGAATTGCTCCGCGTCGCTGCGCTTCTCCATGATGTGGGGCACGGACCATTTTGCCATTTCTTTGATCATCATTTCCTAAACCAATTTCACCTCACCCATGAGCAAATTGGACAAGCGATTATCCGAACAAAACTGGCACCCATGATTGCACAGATTACTCGCAGTCCATCCGGCTCTTTCATGCCAGGAGAGCAACTCAACCCCGACCATGTGGCCTTTCTCATCTTGAAAGATCCACGTAAGTCAACTCAGGGCTACCCTCGATGGTTGGCCGCATTACAACCCATTTTGGGCGGGGTCTACACGGCTGATAACTGCGACTATATTCTTCGTGATTCCTATATGTGTGGGGTTGCCATTGGACCGGTCGATATTGAACGGCTGATACACTATACATTTTTCACGAATAAAGGCCTGACCATTCATAAATCAGGACTCCCCGCATTACAAATGTTTTTAAATGCACGACTCTATCTGTATTCCAACGTGTACTATCATCGCACCACGAGAGCGATTGATATCCATTTGCAGGAAATCTTCTCTCACACCATGCGGTATCTTTACCCACACAATCCACTGGAACAACTCGATACCTATCTTGAACTCACCGATTGGCATATCATTGAATCAGTCCGGAAATGGGAAAAGGACACCCATCGCATCAAGAAGCGACTCGGACGGGAATGGGGAAGAATCTTAACTCGAAACGTCAAATGGAAAATGGCCTATACAACGCTCGTTTCAATTCCGAACGACTCAAGAACTCGAAAGCGTGTTCAGTCTCAACGTCTCGAAGATCAGATTCGGAAAGCTCTCCCCCGTCGCCTACGTACGATGAAATTCTGGATTGATATGGCACATCAAGACCCACGTCCAATCAATCTGCTGAATATGGGTGGATTTCAAATTTTTGTCTACGAACCATCAACACATCATGTTGCCAAAGAAAGTCTGCAGACTTTTTTTGAGTATCTGCCGGCGCGAATGGTGCAATTTCGTATATACACTCACAATCATGAAGCCGACGCAGAACTTGCCCAAGCCGCCAAATATGTATTGGGAGAAGAAGGGTAAACTGTCTGGGAAAGAAAGATGCAACGGATTGTTCAAAAAGTAGGCCGGGACCACACAAGAAACTCAGTCATCCCTCATATGTTTATTCTCCATATTATGGTGAGATGTCCCCGAATCCAACATGTTGAAGGTCTTTAATTAAATCCAATTGAACACGAAACGCAAACGCATCGTTCGCCTCAACATATTCGCTGGAGGTATTTCGACAATCAGATAAACAATACCCGATCAATTGAGAAACAAGACGTTTCACATCGGCCTGCAACAATTCCTCATGTGGTACCTGAGACAATTGAACATCCTCAACAACACCATGCTGTCCCCAGACTCGCAATTGAATTGCGCGACGATTGCCCGGCAAATAGCCTCTGACAGGAAGGGACTCCGTTACCGGAGGTCTCCAATTTTCAAGCAGCCAATCCTTGAGTCTTTGCTGTAACGTCACTGGCAGATTTCCGAACTCAGAGTCGTTCAAGTCATTTTCGTTGCCTGATTCAAAAGGTTCGACGGAAACCATTCGATGTTCTTTTGGTACGGGCACGACCACCGCATCAAAATGTTGCATCAACAGATGCTGACTCAAAATAAACTTTAAAAATTCTGCATTTCCCTGGATTGTCGGTTCCGGTGAAAGTCTAATCTGTATGGCTCCAGACTCTTCAACTTCGACGGTCTGATCGACTCGCCAAGTCCATGGCGACGAGACCGCAAGCACCTCACCAGATTGAGAAATCGCTCGCACAAACAAACGACGAGGAGAACGGAATCGCTCAGCAAATAAACGTGTCGTACTCTCATCTGCTTTCCAAACAAGCATCCCTCGTACTGCTTCCTGACTATTTTCTGTTAAACGAGATAACTCCAACGCGCGATGGATATCCCGTAGTTTGCCAGGAAGAAAAAACGATGAAACTGGGATCAACAGGCTCTCATATCTGAAACCTTGATGTCGTTCTGCTACAACATCGACTCGATCACCTGGAACCCCTAGTTCAATGACCAACCCTCGACGCCACACTTCATTCGCAAACAGCCAAGCCTCTTCACGTAACCGTTGCGCACGGTCAAGACTCAGTTGAACATCCATTGTCAGTAGAGGAGACCGAGGGTTCTCGGTCAATAGATCAGATTGAGGGATAGATTGAGGGTCTTCTTTTACGACGACATCAGAAAAAGACTGTATAGCCGACCGCTCGTCATGACTGATAGATTTTCTCGAATCTAACTCTGACTGAACATCAAAAAAAGACTTTACGTGTTGTGATAATTGTCGTTCAAGAGCAAGAAAATTTTCAGGCGTACCAGTGACCCGGCCCGCTCGGACCACGACACCCCGTTCAACATCAAGAAGATGAACATCAACTGATAATTGCTCGTCAATGTGATACACATTGCCTTTCAATAAATATCGCGTTCCACTCAATTGACCAAGTTTGACAGCCAATCCCGGCTCCGTCATGCCTCGATGCTGAAGCCACTGCTCTCGTAAGACTTCCCCCAACGATTGACGAGAAATGATATGGATACCCGTCTGCATAGCCAAATCCGTCACAAGCATGTCAGGAAGACCTTGTCGTAACCAGGACCACTGAGACCCATCGCTATGAAAATCAAATGGCAAAATCCCTAGCGAATGAGGGAGAGAGAGAGGAATCTGTTGTTGGACCTGAACCGAAGAAGATTCTGCTATCGGCACGGAAGAAGGAGGAGGCGTTGAACAACTCAGGAGCCCGAGAAACGTGAAGCTAAAAATAACGTACGGAACAAGCAAAATCGTCTTAACTCGTGACCCAGCCATGAGGATGACTCTGACGATGACGCTGAATAATCGCTTGCGAGCGGATAATATGACGAATAATCGCCTCGCGATCGTCTTCAGATATTTCAGTAAACTGAACAGCTGTTTCAAAATATGACTCTTCATCTTTTTGGATCAAAGAATTTCTAACCACTTTCCCTATGGCTTGGATGGGAACAAACGGACGAAGAATCAGGCGCAAGACCAGAGCACTATCAATAGGAAATTCCTTTTCTGTCTTAAACCTAATGCCAGAGCCACTGAGATTCACATTCATAAACTGCGGAATGGTATCTTTTAACCGTTTCTCCTTCGCCAGCGTCTTGAGCACTGATGTCAATAACCAATCAATGCGAGTCAACATTTGTAACATGAGTGGATCTTTGATGATGAGATCCTTTTCATCAACCATCGCGCGAACCAAATCGGGTGAGACGGCTAACTCTTCCCACTGCCACTGAGCCATTTGAGCCTCACTCGGTTCAACCGCTTCATAGGAAAGGGCTAGAGGTACATCGACATTCACACACACATTGACAGACGCTCGAACGTCTTTTCGGCGTTCATCACTATCTAAAACGCTCATATCATCCCTCGTGGAGTCTCAGGTCAACCTACCTGAACAGTCACCTGAACATTGTTGTGAAATCGGATTAGAATTTCCGTGAACAAACCACACTAGGCGCAATTGAATCTCCCACATGTTTGATTGCACGATCATGACTCATTTTGTTGGATATCTGTTGTGGGTGATGACGTATCGTTTTGCCCAAACTGTTGAATCTGGCTCACAATCACCCTGGCTTCTTCGGCTGAACAATTAATTTTTTCTAAATGCTTCCTCACCTGTGGGTCTTGACAATGTCGAAGCGCTAACTGCGCAAATACCGTAATCGGTAATAATTTATTCGCCAAAACATGGATCTGCTGCTTGAGTACATTTCGCTCGTTATTTGAGGTCGATGCTTCATGTTGAGCGAGTGAGGGTGAGGGGAACATGGAGTTATGCATAAGCCGTCTTGGATCTTCGTACATTCAAAACTTTTCCTTATGAGATAAAAGCAAGTGTCATACCAACAATAACTATTTCAATACCTTGAAAAGGTTTGCAATTGGAAAAAGAAATAATAAATATAAGGTTTTTTTACAGATGGCATGTTGGGCAACTGACCAACCCCGTCAACATCTTGACAATGCTTAATATTATTCCGCGAACAAGGCCTACTCGTTTCCATGATAAGCACAAATCAAATTTCGCTCATATGTTTCTTATTGAACAATATGTGACGAAGCTCCCTATAGCAAATCCAATTAATTTCCAGTTAATTATTAAGACTGCCAAAGCGTAATACCACGCATCAAACATCGGAAGGTTATACCCGCTTGGATGTCCTGACAATGATTGACGTTTTCTATCACGCATTGGATATCAAAATTCTGCAAGTTGGCGCTTTATCGTTTCGGTATAACTGAAACGGCTATAGCAATAAGCGAACAGTAAGAGAAGACTTGAAGGGTAAATGTCTATGAATGGCATAGACAAGCATGGCACTAGTAGGAGAGGAAAAGATCGGTCAATGTGAAAGGATATATTGCTACGCAGACCATGGACAAATTTAGGCAGATCGCACAAATCGAGTGCCAGCGGAGTTTGAATACGTCAACTTGTGCTTTCGCTGTCGTAACTTACGACACTGTTCCTGAACATCCTCCATGCTTTGTTGCGTCGCGGCTTGAACCACCCGCGCGCGCTCTTGAACAACCAAATCAATATCGATCAGGCGTTTAACCACGGGGGCCGGCAATTCATGAAAGACAAATTCTTCCGCTCGACGTTGATACAACAATGTAACGTGATCCCAATTTCCAGCCTCAGATGAAGCGAGAGCTTCTTGGGTCAAGAGTTCGATTGGATGTTGAGAGGCCGGTGGCATCATGGATTCTTTATACTCCAACCGCTTGAGCCATCGCACCTTGTCGGGCTAACTCCACCCAAGCTTCACGGACCACGCCTAAACATCTGATTGGACTACTTAAGCGCGTGGCGTCATGATGAAGATTGGCTTGAGTCAGTTCATGCTGAACATATTCATATAAACGACGCAAGTCTTTTGCGACTGTACCACCTTGTTCCATATCAAGCGAAGCGGACAATTCGTTCACTACTGCAAGGGCACGATCAAGAAATCGTGCCTTATCCTGGCTGTTATTCATCTGAATCCCATCCTGCGCCAGTTTCAATGACTGAATTACTCCATCATACAATAAGACTACAACTTGCACAGACGATGCTGTTTGCACTTGGGTTTTGGCATACTGTTGGGCACCCTGCATCATACAATCACCCCTCCCTAGGTCTTATTAGATTAATGAATTTAGGTTGTCAAGTTGAGATTGCAAGCTCGCCAATAATCCATCGAGATTTGCAAATTTAATTCGCTGCTGTTCTTCAAATTGCGTAATTCGTGTTTCGAGAACGTTGATTTGATCATCGAAATCATCAATCTCACTGGTGAGAGAATTTTGTCGCAACGCAAGTGCACCAAACTCAATATCATCCAACGCGTCAACGGCATCAAGTATACGATCGGCTATCCCCGATGTTCCGTTCGTCGGATTGTCAATAAACAGTTCCCGTACTTCATCAAAGGAATCAGCCAACCGCGCATCAAGATCATCAGTATCGAGGACTAACGTCCCATCAGCGGTTTGAGTCTGAAAACCAATTTGACCAGCCGAAGTGATAGTAGACAATCCACTGACTTGGCCAGAAATTGCTCCACGTATTTTATCAAGGACATTGCGAGCAATGGATTCCCCGACGAAAATTCCGCGTTCTTGTGTTTCTTCATTAAAAAATGTCCGTTCATCAATAAACTTCACTACGTCATTGTACGACTCAACGAGTGATGAAATGCCTTCCTTCACCGCTTCCGTATCCTGAGAAACAGCAATCGTGACAGGATTCGCCGCATCGACACCTTGAAGATTTACGGTCACGCCTGCAATGATGTCGCTCAGCGTATTGGAGGAGCGTTGTAGCGTCACTTGATCATTGCCTGCACCGCCAAGAACGACTTCCGAGTCCTGAGCTGCTTGAAGCGTATCAACTCCAGCACCGACGGTATTGAGAGTCGTATTATCTGCCGTGATCGCAATGGCATTCGATGATCCGGTGTCATTAGCTGTCAGAACAAGACGATAAGCCGGGGTCGATTCAGTCCCAGTGTTGAGGGTAGCGGCACTGACTCCAGCCCCAAGATCATTAATCGCATTTTTCAATTCATCAAGCGTGGCATCAGCTCCCAAATTGACTGTTTGCACCGCACCGCCACCAACCGTAAAAGAAAATGTGCCTGATCCACCACTGACAATATCAGCCTCAACAGAAGATACCGTCGTTGTCGACTTCGAAGTCACTTGATGAGCGGTGGCAAGTTGATTCACCGTCAATGTGTGTGTCCCAGCCGTGGCCGTTGAAGAAGACGAGGCCGTGAGCACATTTTGTGCACTGGCAGTACTGACATCAACTTTCGTCTTGTCAAAACTCACACGCGTTCGAATACTATTCGCGGCACTTTGAAGACTCAAGAGTTTGGTCCCTAATGCCCCAAAATCTGTGAGTTTTTCTTGAGAAGCCAGTTTTTTTTCTGTCAACCGATCAATGGGTAAACGTTCAGCTTGGACAAGAAACTCGACAATTTGCCCAAAGTCGACTCCGTTTCCTAAACCTCCAAAGCTTACAGCCATAGTAAACGCTCCCTGTCATGTTGGTGCATCTTGCATATCAAGTACACATCTACGAATCATCGGGCATTGAACATCCAATGAGACTGACACTCTTAACGGGTCGGGAATAGAGACTTTTCTCGTTAAGCTTCTTCCTCGAAAAGAATTCCTGAATGTTCATCATAGAATCGTTGAGCTCGTAAGACTTCTTCCGAGGGAATTTGACGTATCAGTTCTCCAGAATCCCGGTCAACGACTTTGATCACCACACGATCCAATTCCTCTTCAACAGAAAACTGCACATGAGAATCTAACTGATTAATGGTATCTTGAATCTGTGCAACCTTTTCTTTCAAATCCTGGCTTAGGGCAGCATCTCTAGTTGCTAAAGACGCTTGAATGCCTGAAGCATCTGTGCGATCTTCTGAGGATGAAGGTCGAAATGATGTTTTTTTCTCTTGAATGTCGCTCGAATCCGAAGAAGTCGCTTTGGCTCCAGAACGATCGCGTACACCTTGCCCAATGGACAATGCAGCCGATGTAGATTCTGGAACACTCTGTATCATAATATCCTCCCTCCGTTATCGTACGGAGCGGAAAAGAGCAAGGCCGAGTACGGCCTTGCTCTCTTCCCTATCTTCATTAATTCAATAACGCGAGTGCTTGCTGAGGCAACGTATTGGCCTGTGCCAAAATTGATGTTCCAGCTTGCACCAAAATTTGATTTCGGACAAATTGCGATGTCTCTAACGCAATATCTGCATCTCGAATACGAGACTCAGCAGCCGTAAGGTTTTCACCACCCACGGCCAAGTTTTGGACAGCCGCATCAATTCGATTTTGCAAGGAACCAATTGTTGCACGAGCACTAGCCACAGCACTGATCGCACTGTCAATGCTTCCCAAAGCGCCCAACGCTGCCGCCGAGGTAGAGACGTTCGTCGTCGACAAGTTAAGCGCACCGGTATTGAGATCATTCAGCGCAATCGATAATGTATCGTTGGTTGAACTCCTAAACCCGATTTGAATGGAGAGACTATTATTGTCCGTCCCACTCAATAGCTTCACACCGTTGAATTCCGTCACGGAAGAAATTCGGTCGATTTCAGATCGTAACGCCACGAACTCTTGATCCAAGTATGACCGTTCGGTACTTCCAAGAATACCACTGGCTGACTGCTCGGCTAATTCCCGCAATCGACCTAGAAGATTACCAACATTAGCCGCACCACCGTCGGCGATTTGCAGAAGACTGATACCGTCATTTGCATTTCTGGCCGCCTGATTAATACTTCTGATCTGTGCACGTAACGTTTCCGAAATACCCAGACCGGCAGCATCATCAGCTGCTCGGGTAATCCGGAGACCGGAAGAAAGACGAGCCACGGAACCATTTAACGAATTGGTATTCGCTTCTAAGTTCCGTTGCGCATTCAGGGATGCAACGTTTGTGTTTACAACAAGTGCCATAAAAATCCTCCTTGATAATGAGTCACCTCAGAGTATCCATACTCTAAAGCTTAATGAATGATAAATGTACTTCTGATCTCCTTCCCCAAGATGAACAATCTCATTTTGGTTTCGATCATATTATCGGAAAGGACATCAAATACTTGAGATTTTTCTTTTCGCACACTCAGAACTCACACGAACAAGAAGGAATTCGTCATATTGTTAGATTTTCAGCATTTTCAAAAAGAAAGAATGTTGAGCGCATTACGGGCTATGGGGCAAACGTGGCATAATTTCAAATTCCAAGAGATCGGCTAACCCCACCATATCTGTTCTTTCACGAGCAGCCAGCACTTCTTGTAACCAATTCACCATAGAATCAGGTTTTTCACCTGTAGACTCGACCGCTCTCGTAAGCTCGACCCACTCCACGTAATCGGCGAGACGTCCAAACCATTCGTCAAGTTGACGAAAACGTTTTTCTCCACGGCGAAAGGCTTGGACTAACTGTTCTCCATCAACCTTCAAGCTACGACCATACTCCTGGGCACTGGATGCTCCACTCGCAACAATAGACTGAAGCGGCTGACTGGTCGCCACGATATTACCCAATGGGCCAGCGACTTGCGAGAGAATCGATGGCACTAAATCACGATCAGTAAACGATCGCGACCCAACTGTTAAATTCGTCACTAAACATCCTCTGGCATGCGCCGTATCACTCACACGTGCAATGACTTCCTCAAGCTTGACCGTGTCGGACATTTCCCAAACTTCGTCATCAAGTTGTACTTGCATGAACCATCCTCCTTGCTAGTGTAGTGCTAATGTATGATCAATGCCCAACTGCCTGACAATGTCCCATGTACGACGCTGCCATGTGGCATACGCACGCGCGTGTTCACGGGCCATTCCCCGAAGATCGGGTTGTTGTAAATTGTGTGTATCTCGAAAACATGCTGTCGTAATGGGCGTAAAGGCGAGAGATGTTCGTCCAAGTTTTCTGGCCTCATGCGCTACTTGATTCATATGACCTTGACAAGCTTTAAGACGATCGACTGCTACAGGCTCATGAGAAGTGATCGTTACCATTTCATCCGCGCTGTGACACAGAGCCGTCAGCAGCGGCTCTAATTGCAAGAACGTCTCTTCTATATGATCAAGATCTGGAGGATTCTCATTGGAAATGGGAAGTTGACTTGTGCCTCCTGAACACGTGTCAAACCAAAACTTTCGCCAAAACTGCCCATACCAGTGATACAGATGAGATTCTGTGCCAACACGAAGTTGATACGTTCCCAGCTCGTCATGATCGATAGCAGATTCGTAGATCCGCATTCCCAGAGAGCAATCATCCGGCAATGCGCCTTTTCCCAATGCATGGAGACAGACCTCCGAGACATACCGTGGGGGAAGTCGGTCCTTACAGCTTTGGTGGGCACAGACTTGGTCAAACCCACATGGCCCGCATTCAATTTCGGGCTGAATAACCCAATGTTTTTGGCCATATGGGCCAGTCTCCCGAAAGTCAACGTGACCAACTGACACATTGACCACCGGCACCTCCACTCCGACAGCTACGTGCATGGGCCCGGTATCGTTCGTGAGCATCAAATCACACTGGGACAAGAGACCAACGAGTTGAGGAATCGTGGTTTTGCCGATCGCGTGACAGAGTGGAGCAACACCTCCAGCTTTTTTATACGTCTGCACGGCTTCCTGCACGGCAGGCAGTTCCTTTTGACTCCCAATTAACACAAAGCCAACATTGAGTTGTTGGCTGATCAACGCCATGGTGTGGCCAAAATACTCTGGACGCCACGCTTTCATCACATCACTCGCTCCAATTTGTACCCCAATCCAACATGCTGGAGTTCCTGATACCGAAAGGAATGCCCGTGCCCATTCACAATCAGAGTCGTGCCGTTTCAGTTTCACTGGCGCGTAAGGACCTGGACCGCTCCCTCCAAGAGCATAGATATCAACGAGATTAAAGCGGTTTAATCTTCGATAGGTATGCATATCGAGAAAATAGGCCATCCAAGAATTCTTCACAATCACATTTCCATCAGGAGCCGTCGTCAGACCACGAATATCAGAGGAACCAATGTAACCGGTTAAATACGCACTCCGTCGATTAAATGTCAGATTGATTACTCGATCATAGCCATTGGTGGTAAGAGTTTTCGCCCACTCCGCGACATCTTGATACAACGACACCAAATCACGAGATTGAACACGTGCATCATCCATAAGCATTTGAAAGTCATATGACAGAACATGACGAATGCCAGGAAGTAGTTTCGCAATCACACAAAATTCACGATCTACGATGACATCAATAGCCACACCAGGCCATTCGTACTCTAATCGCTTCAACAATGGCGTCATCTGAATCAAATCGCCCATGCGAGTAATATTGATGATGAGAACTTGTTTAGGCATGAAAACCCTGCTCACGATATCTAAATAAAATCCCGCGTTTCCTGACGATACTCATCCATCATTAAGATCAAGAGTTCGTCTCGGCTCAGCACAGACGTTGGCCCTTTTGATCGAATTTGCTTAGCAACATCCTTAAGCTCTACACGGTCAGTTTCTGGTACAGACCGCAGAATTGAAATCAATTCTGGAGTTTTATGACTCTTCCTTTCCAATGAAGCCGTACTTCGATCACCACGTAATACTTCCCCCACACAGTCCGGTTTATGGAGACCAACCGTTCCAAGAAGTTCTTTCATTCGATGCACATAGGTGTGATGAGCCAATATATGTCGCCTTGAGGCTTCTGCCATGGCGAGACGAGCCGCTGAATCATGCACGTACCGGTGAACGGTTGGCACAAGGTCTTCAGGGTTTTGAATCACCGCTAACATGGTCTCATCAAAATGTTGAGACAACAGACTCCGTCGATCAATCACTTGAAAAGCTCCACAGGCGGCCAATTCAAAGGTCCGTGGATTGATTCCATCACCATCAGGATCAAACCCTGACCCAGTATACGAATGTACGTTAATATTGACCTTTGTTTGATTAAAAATTTTGACGCTGGTTTCTGAATCAATTCTTGCACCGTTTCGTTGTAAGGCGGCGCTGAGGGGACCAGGATTGTCCCATTCGTTTCCCCAGAGTTTGAAAGACCAACCTTGATTAAGTAACCCTTCAAGCAGTTGTCGCCGATTGGGATAGCCTGCTCCCAAAAATGAGACGTCAGCTCCAAATTCTTTTTGTTCCGCCGGACTACATACCACAGGCTTATGCACATCGGGATTCGCCGCTAAGGGTAAATAAGACACCTGCCTTGCTCCGGCACGAGACAAGACATTCATACAAGGCTCCTGCTGCATGACAAACCAAAAGTCATATCCGGACGCGACTTGCTGCCAATACGTCAGATGCCTGAAATTTTCAACGAACCACATGGCCGTGACGACCTTCTTTTTTCGTAATTGTTGAAGAACGGGCATGGATAAAGGCGCTTGAGCCATCGCAAGGACAAGATCCGGGGGATCATCAGCAATATGAGCGAGACTCACAACTCCAAGAGTTTCACCAAAGCGACTCTGCATAGTCATTCGTAATTGCTGATCACGAAGACGTTCTAAGTCTTGATATCCTGGATAATGAATCGAATGATCAATCCATGTCACTCTGTGGCCAAGAGCTTTTAACGCTGGCACAACATGACTCGTCACAGAAAGAGACCCGCCATAGATTGGTCCAATCACGGCAATATGAAGCTTTCCTCCCTGGGTGCGGGACACACTTTCACGAAGTGCAGATTGAAAGTCCCTGATATACGTCTCATGTAGAGCGGCGGAAGGAGTATGACCGACAAAACGAATTCGTGAATACGCGTGCTGGACACGATTGGCTAAATCTTCAACATTTCCCCATAACCATTGGATCTCTTCACCCCATCCGGTAAAAGATCGCACCGTAAGCGCAGCGCACAGCTCTCTCAAGTCAGGAACCAATACTAGTATCGATGTGTGAGGAGCCGCAATCTTCATGAGCGCTTCCACGTGATAGAGGAGCCCAACCCCCGTAACAAGAATTGCTTCTCCGGATTGGTGTTCTTGAATGGCATTTTCTGCCCACGTTTGAGCTTCTTTCAAAGGATCATAGGCGCTATGAATCCACTGCTGTTGAACACGTGCTGTTGGCATTCCATTCTTCGCATTTTGGATTGTGAGAACACCGGGCTTTTCATCTGTCAGCTTGTCAGCCAGCATTGAATCGTAAAGTCGAAGAAGACGAAGGTTTTCCTGAAA
This sequence comes from Nitrospirales bacterium, assembly GCA_021603905.1. Lineage (GTDB taxonomy): Bacteria > Nitrospirota > Nitrospiria > Nitrospirales > UBA8639 > JAGQKC01. Next base: position 72,075 of record BQIU01000007.1, on the reverse strand, counting down.
CTGACTCATAAAGATCGTTGAACTCCTACATGCCAAATTCATGATGAATCTGACAAATGACATGGCGAAACTTTTCAGTCACAGTCGCAGATTGACGCATCATGGAATAGCTGTGAATAAAGCGAGTGGCACACGTCAAAACGTGATGGCCCAGCTCTTGAAATCCTTCCATCAGATCCAATAGACCAAGAAGTAAAATGTTCACATACTGACCGCGTTCGGACACCTTACCTGCTCATCTAACTGTTGAAGCACGTTCTCTCGAACATGAAGATAGGTTTCTTTCATTCGAACACACTCGCGAAACTGAGAATCAGAGCCTTGATATCGTTGACTGGCGACCTCATAGACTCCAACAGCATGTTCATACACGCGAGCCAAGACACCATACACATCTAACAGTGCAGACTGTCTTGTGCTCACAAGTTTATGCACATCTGATGCTTGCACGATCTCAGTAATGGCTTGAGCTCGATGCACAGTGGTATGTGATTTGAGAACTCGCTGTCGACCAGCTCTTGCAATATCCTCACGCTCTTGCGTATGACTCGCATAATACTGTGCAAGTTCAACAATTTGTTCGACATTGCGACGATCGTACATGACAAGATGTTTTCGATCCTGGAATAAGTCCTCAAATCCGTTACCAACATGTTCTGTCAACAACAGGCTTCCACAGGCCAGGGCCTCAAACACACGGAAATTGATATCATTGGCCGCACTCTCATTCAACACAACCTTCGAACGATTAAAGACACTCACATATTCCCCGGTCGTGGTATAGAGAGGAATTTGTTCACGCACCGCATCTAACAATCGACTTCGCTCAGGCTTCCACTTCGAATTCACGACACCCACAAAACTTACATCATAAATCTTTGGCAATGGAAAATGACGATCCCGTTCAGGGTCAGAAAATAAGGGCAACCATTGCACAATTTGACGAGAGGCATCGTATTTATAATCCGGCACATAATCTTTTTGCGCGACAAAGACAAAATCAAATATCGCGGTGTACGCTTTATGCCAATGTAAATGAAGGTGAGCATCAATGGTGTACCATGCCGTTGGAATTGAGAGACTCTCTAATCCGAGGAACATGGGTTCCGTGCTCTCATCCATTAAGAACACAAGATCAGGACTCCACCCGTGTGGTAATGCTTGAAGGACCTGATCAATGGAAACCGGAAATTCATCAACCCAAATATCTCCACAGTGATCGGTCGTGCATGTCAGCACCTCATGGCCACATTGAAGAAAGGCATTCTTCAAGATAGGAAACCCGAGCAAGAGTATCTTCATAGTAATCGTTCTACAACGTGAGAAGAGCCCGACGGGCTCATCAATTCAAGAACAGAGTCCCAGTTGACATTTTCGTTCTGAAGCTTTTCCCAGATCTGTTCGCGATAACCATCAAGTTCTCTATTCGGATCACTAAATTGGATAAAATGGGCACCCCAATCATCCAGCTGACTACTCCACAGACTCCATCTCTCTGGAATGACCGAACAGGTCTCGGTTAACAAAAGCTCAATACTTTCTTTTACCGGCCAATGATCCAGCCTGAGACCTTCTTTGATATTTTGATGTAACGCACCTTCTCCCACTGCTTCTTTTTTGACGTTCCTGTTTTCTTCTTGACCTGACACCTGTTCCGCCTGCCACACCCAATGACCATGTCCGTAGGGTCCTGTTTCATGCACACGTGCACGAGAAAAATAAAAACCCTGAACTTTGGCCCCACAGGCCACTCCTAAATGAAGGGGCCCCGTATCAGACCCCAGCACCCATGAACAGTGAGAAAGGATATTCGCGAGCTGCATCAGAGACGTCTGTCCACATGCGTCCCATATCTGACTCACATAGTGCGACGGAATTCGATCTAAGAGTGTATAGGCCAACTCTCGCTCACCTCCCCCACCAACTAACATCACACGCCCGTCAGGACAGGCGGTGAGAAATGTGCAAATCCACTCGTCCCACATCCAAAGAGGAATCCGGCGATCAGCATCACCGGATCCAAGAACAAGTGCTACACAGACCCCATTACCATCTCTGAAACTATTCAAACTGGTGGGCCAATCTATTTCTCGAGGCTGGAACGTTGGAACCACCGATGGAGGCTTCACCCCACAAACACCACAAAATGCATCTGCTAGGTGCACACGATTCCTTCCACGATGAACACCAACAAGGTTCAAATACTTCACCCAGTCTGGGACAATCTGTGAAAGTGGTCCCTGGCAACCAGGACCGATTACATCATGAGCAAACAGATGAGCCGCAATGATCGCACGAGGATGATTATTCAAGTTATAAGCCAGTGAGTAAGCGTTAGGCTGGAAATGGTTTAGACAATCATCAGCCCTAGAAAGAGCCTTTCCCCCCTTGTGTGACCAACTTTTGGCAATGTTCCCCCATTCATTTCCATCCCAAGGAAAAATATGCCTAACACCGGGAAAAGATGAACCGACAGGAACCAACGGTTTCGCACATAAGAGATCCAGCTCCTCATCCGGATAGCGACCACGCAAGGAAGTCATTGCAGGTAAGGTTTGAAGCAGGTCTCCTAACCTTGCCAATTGAATAACAAGACGATGCAACATGTTCTTTCTTGTTATCGGAACTTACTATTCAATTCTTTAATTTGAGGAAACACGAATGGACTTTTTAACTAGGCAGAGCGAGAGGAGACAGAGAAATGAAACCTCACGACTCCATTTTCATTAAAATAGATATTACGTGCAAAATGCGGAGTTTTTTATCACGTTACGAGAAACATCTTTCATCGATTAACAGACTCACTCGATTACATATCTGGCAATACTTTTGCATTTTCGATAATGAATACTCAGCCATACATCAGCTTTTTGCCAGTACGCGACATTGTCTCTCTACATTCAGTTCTCATTGCTTAACACAGGTGCAGAAATACACTCAGACGTGAAACATCATCGATGAATATTGCTGAAACAATGAAAAGTGAATGGAATCGGCGGGCTAAACACCATGCCCGTTATTGGGTTGCGACAGAAGACTTTCATGATGATAGGAAGTTTGCGAAATCCGGTAAAAATACGGCCAATGCTCTGTTATCTCGTGTCGCACCCTACTCCAACTCATCATGGTCAATCTTGAATATTGGGTGTGGAGTCGGACGCGTCCTCAAACCTCTTGCCTCGCACTTTCAACATCTTATCGGCATCGACATCTCCGGTGAGATGATTGCACACAGTAAGCAATGGCTGAACGAACTCAATAATGTCGAGACAAGGGAAACGTCTGGAGTTGACTTACATCCTTTTCGGAATGAGTCTTTTGATTTGGTGTATTCATTTGTCGCCTTTCAACATATGCCTCGACCTGTGTTTGCACGTTATTTGGAAGAAAGTCATCGCGTATTGAAAATTCATGGATATCTGGCTTTTCAGATTCCAGTTGGAGTTCCTCTAGATACGGCAATCGAAGATACCATTACCATGCGTCAGTACGGTACACATGAGCTTGCAGAAGAATTACAGCGCTGTGGATTTCAGTTAATTGGCGAAACACATTTAGACACAAACATACAGTCGAGCAATCGGATGGAACCAAATTGCGGCATATATCTCGCTAAAAAATCAGGAGCAGTCATTCGGCCCAAGAATACATGCTGGCTACAAGCTGAATGTGGTCAGGCTTTTTCTTTGCTCGATACACGAATGTATGTATGGTATGCCGAACAATGCCTTCAGGCAGGCCGGGAAAAGGAAGCCTTACGAACATATGAAGCGTTACGGCAACAGTCTCCTGACAGTCTTGAGAAATGGATCGGCACAGTAGAAGTCCTCGTTGAACGCGGAAAACTTGATGAGGCACAGGACACACTCGAAAAACTCACAGTAGCGTTGCCAACCTACCAAGCCTTGAATACGCTACTCGAAATCCAAAAACCGCATCTAAAATCTAACATCTCATAGAACATTCTTCTCTGCACGGTGTTCATGAGTTCGCGACACCACTAAGATTCACTCCCATGCTGTCAATAGCATGCGCCAAATCCTGAATTCCATCGTACTCCGGATTTAGATGCTTCAAGGTTTGTAAATGAGATTGAGCCTCCTGCGAATTTCCCTGACGAACATGGACACTAGCTAACGCAAACCGCATGTCACCATCTGCTGGATTTCGTTGGACAAATCGCAAGAGCAACTTCGACAATGATTTCCAATCAGCCAACTCCGTTCCTGTTCGAATCACCCAATTCATCGATTCAATATCATCGGGATTCTCATTGGCGTTCTGCGTGAAAACATCCCACGCGTCTCTCGTCTGCCCCATACCGACATAAGCCATTCCCATTCCAAGCTGAGCCTTTTTCCGATCTCCTTCACATTGGATTGCCCTGTGAAAAGCTTCTACTGCTTCTGAAAATTTCCCGCATTGCATGAGATACACCCCGTGTAAATGCAAATCAGATCCGTTGTTCGGCCTAGCTTCTAAGAGAGCCATAAGATGCCTACCCGCTTCCTCCAAATTCCCTCGATTAAGCTCGAAGCGTGCTAACATGGCAAGTGACTTATGAGACTCTCCTAATTGAAGAGCTTGTCGGAAAAACTTTTCACTTAACCCATCATGGCCTAATGCATGACACGTCAATCCAACCCACTCAACCACCGCGGCATCTTTTGGCCACTCTTCATGACCGTTAACTAATTGCTGAATTTCCTGAGAAAGAGAATCTGTTTGATCATGTACGATTTTTATGTCTCTATATTGGTGAAGAAGATGCTGCAATTGAGCAACTCTTGACCAACTTGCAGACTCTTTTTCATCATCAAACCACTTGTAAGTAATACTAGACGACTCACCCTGGTCTTCCACCAACAGCGCAATACCATCCTCAAAAGCAATACAATCTTCATCGGTGAGGTGCTTATTACTCCATCTTTTCAAGAAAACCTCAGTGTTGCTATCATTGTGTAAATTTCGGCCAGGAGTTTGGCCTTCTAAATGGTATAGCCAACTCTTTGGCTGATACACAACCTTGCCTCCCTTCTCTCCAATGTTCAGACACAAATCAATATCCTCAAACCCATTTCTATATGCTTCATCAAACCCTCCAACCGCATCAAACCATGTTCGCTTCACCAGCATACAGGCAGCTGTTACCGCTTGAAACTCTCGTCGTCGATTTGCGAACGTGCTTTCGCCAGGTAAGCCCCTATAGATATGGTAGGGCGTCAACGTACTACGGGAAATAGCCACTCCCCCGTGCTGAAGCGTACCGTCCGGATACAACAGCTTACTACCGACAATCGCAATATTGTGATCGGACTCGGCTTCTTCGACCAAAGCTTTCAACCATCCACGTTGCGGAATCGTATCATTATTGAGAAAAGTGACATACTTGCCCCGAGCGACTCGTGCCCCCTGATTACACGCCTTCGCAAACCCAAGATTCTCTGTATTTCGAATAACCTGTATCTCATTAAGAAAACTTTCTAAGATTTCTTGAGTTTCATCAGTGGAATTATTATCTATAACAATGACTTCATAACTGACACCGCTTGTGATTTCCATCAATTCCGTAAGACATTGTTTCGTTAATTCGGCCTTATTAAAAACAGGAATAATAATTGAACAATCCTTAGTGAATTGACGAACAGTCTCATTTCTATCAAGAATGACCTCTTTTCCTGGACCACAAGCAGTAGTCGACGTGCCTTCTTGGGTAAAATCTGGCAAACCGAGCCAGACAGCCTGGTACTGGGGCAAATAGTTGCCTATCATCCGACTGGCTAAGACCCATTGGCGAAGTTTTTCTCCTTCGGCTTGTGCTTCATTCAAATTATAAATTCGGTCCCGGATAGCTCGAACCCAAGCGGCTGTGTCATTAGGCACTCGTTCGATAGGTGCCTGTCGATGGGGATAAATGTCTGTTGCAATGACTGGATATCCCAAGATGCCATATTGCAAAATTCGAATATCGCTTTTGGCTTCATTAAATTCGTTTAGTTCCAAAGGAGCCAGCGCCACATCGAGATGTAAATTGGCCAATGCTTGTGGATAATCTTCGATGGCAGCCATAGGATACACTTGATTGGGTATACGTGAATTTTTCATACACTCTGGAGCATCCCCAAGAAAAACCCATTCCACTTCATCGCCTAGTGCTTCAATGACTGCATTGAGGAGTGCAAGATCAGCCATATGCACTCTAGTTTGTCCTGCCCAACCCACACGAGGCCGACGCCCACCTCTCGACTGAGTAGATAACCCAGCCCAATCTTGAGGAAATAAACAATTGGGCAGAACGAAGGACTCAATACCCCACGTTGAAAGAAAATTCTTAATAGGATCAGTGGCGACAGTGACACAATCTACCAATGGAAGAAACTCTCTTAATTTAGGACTCCTGATCCTCTCCAAAGATGCATTAGGATTATCATCTGGAACATTCCAGATTAAATCATCAATATCATGAACAACACGTGTCCCTTTATGACGTGCCATTTTTAAGATATCAGCATCAATCACATTCGTTCGATGACTAAGCCACACTTCATCAGGACCTTCGGGTAACGCGTTCTTAACATTGTCATTTTCCAATGCATTAAAAATCTTCCCGTGAACCCCTAATGTTTTAATGCACGCCAATAAAGGCATGACCAACCTCACAGCACCACAAATAGTATCCGACACGAGAACTGAAATATTCTTTTCAAGAGATATTGAGGCATCTTGAGATTTGGGGAAAGAGCTTACGGCTAAATCGAGGTCTTTACTGCCCTCGTTTTGTCCAATAATGGGGGTCTGCGGAGAAGGAATCGACAAACTTGCGGATAGGTCATCCAACCCTTCAAGATCAGGTTTCAACAATCGCAAAATTTCATATTCCTTTTGAGACTTTTCGTTCATTTCACCTTGAAGATATACTCCAGCTAGAGCAAAACGCATATCACAATTGGCTGGATTTCTGATAAGAAATTTTTCAAGTTGCTCAGCTATACGACTCCAATCCTTTATGTCTGTCCCAGCCCTCACGATCCAATGGATCGCCTCCTGATCATCTGGACAATCCCTTAAAATCGATTGAAAAACTTCAAAAGCTTCTGTCGCCTTCCCCTGTCCTAGCAGTGCCACCCCTAAACCCAAGCGTACCTTCTGATGCAGAGGGTTTCGAGCAAGACCATCTTCAAAGAGAGATATTGCCTTGTCAAATTCTTGTCTTTGTATGAACAAGGTTCCTTGTAATATGACATCTTCGATACTAAAGGAAACATTTTCCGTCAAAATATCAAGATGCATTTGAGCATCATCTAATTGACCGCGTCTGATAGCTGAGCGAATTAAGGAACGCCTTGCATCAACGTCATTCCCGATCTTGACCAACTTTCGCCAAAACTCACAGGCATTATCCTCGAATCCCAATGTTTCACATACAAATCCGCCCCACTCCAAGACTCCAGGGTCGCTTGGCCATTGTTCATGCTCGCTCAAGACTTTGTGAAGCTGGTCCCTTCGCTCTCCTTGCTTAAGTACACCACGAGTAGAACCACTTAACATCTCCTGCACGGTCACAACATGACGCCATTGCATTTTCTCTAATTCATTACCTATAGAAACAAGTTGAACGCCTTGTACCTGCCCTTGTGCGACTTGAACCATTGCACAGTCGTGTTCATAAGCTACGATGTCTTCGTCTTCCAACCACACATTTCCCCACCGGCTTAGAAACAGGTCTCTATTCTGTCCCATATGATCCTGCCGTCCGTGAGTTTGACTTTCTAAATGATAGAGACAGCTCTCTGGTTGATAAATAATTTTTTGGTTTTGCTGTTCGACTTTCAGACAGAAGTCCACATCCTCATACCCATTCATATACGCTTCGTCAAATCCATTGACGCATTCAAAAACTTCACGTTTCACCAACATGCATGCCGCGGTCACGGCTTTAAACTGCTTCCGTTGACTGACGAGCGGTGAATCTTTTTTCACTCCATTCGCCCAATGACCAGGCAGACCAGATTTTCGATTAAACACAATTCCAGCATGTTGTACAGTGTTATCAGGATAGAGCAACTTACTTCCGACAATCGCTACGTCCGAATGTGCACTCGCTTCCTTCACCAGGGCTTGAAGCCAGCCGGGTTGAGGAATGGTGTCATTATTCAAAAACACGACATACCTTCCTCTCGATGCACGTGCACCCTGATTGCAACCTTTGGCAAAGCCCAAATTCTCGCTATTTCGAATAATCTGCACATCACCATCGAGCGTTTCTAAGAATTCTCTTGTCCCATCACTTGAGTGATTATCCACAACAATGATTTCGTAGCTGACCCCATCCGTCACGTTTGCCAATTGAATAAGACATTGCTGGGTAAGCTCTACCTTATTGAAAACAGGAATAACAATCGAACAATCAAAAACAGGTGAGTTCGTATTCTGCTTCTCGCAACTTTCTTTGGATTCCTCAATATTACTGTTGCCGCCCTTATGAGGAGACAGGGTCTCATAGTTTAGGGAATTGATCTTACCCAGGACATATTGCTGTAAGGTATTTTCAAATACGATACACTTCTTCAATTCATGGTTCGTAAAAGAAAAACCGACACTTTCTGCAACTTTAAGAATAAGAGGTAATGGCTGTCGATCCCTTTGCTCCGAATGTTTGCAAAAGTTTTTCATTTCACCGAGAGAAGTTATGAGTGCTCGATAAACCACATACCCAACCTGAATTTCTTGCCCATATTCCCATTCTTGATCGATAAACGTATATGCTCCATTTCCATCAACAAATAAATTCTGTGGGATCATGTCAATGTACTTACCTGAAATTTTTTTATACATGACATCGGGAGCTTCCACTAACCCTGCAGCAGAATAGAATGCGTCGACCCATACGTGAAACCATTGCTGGATTTGTTCAAATGAGCAAGCAGGGCTGGTCATAATATCGATTAGGCGGTCTTGCCATAGTTGACCCTGAACAAAGGCTTGATGTTCAAGACGCTGGTTCACCATCAAGTTTCGACTATGAAGTTGAGGGTACAGTGCAATTTGATAGGTCATAGGCGCATCGTTTTTGGTACGACTAAACACGACTTTTTTAGCAAATTCAGGTCTCCTGTCCGTGGCATAATGAATAGCAAGGGATCTGTCTGACATGTCAGAAATTTCCCTATCAGATGCAAGCAAGACAAAGGAATTTGCCATTTCTTTGAGAAGACCATTTCGCATAACGGGCCGCCACGCTCTTTCCTGGTTAAAACTGACGCGTGAAGGATGTTGCAGGTCTTTGGAACAGGCATTGCGGACAAGCGGAAAAAGATTCATGTCGTCCACTGGCAATGCTCCCTGATCTGATATCATCAGTCTAGGAAGCTTATAATCCGGAAATGGGTACCACCATTGCATCCTCGTTAATCCAGCCCTACCTACTCGGTCACCAAGGTCTTTCCGACCAAACGTCACCACATTGCTAGAATCGTACTGATCTTCAATCCCAAACATGGGTTCACCCATGTGATCTTCAAGAAATCCCGCAAAGTATTTCAGGCCCAGTTGATTTTCAATCGCAATAATCAATTTACCCCCAGGCTTTAAAAAGCCTGTGACATATTTCAGCATGGCATCAACAGGATCTTTTCCCTCACCGGGGAAAAACTTTCTCGCGTATTCTAAAACTCCAATGAGAGTCACCACATCAAATTTTTGAATACATTGAAGTGTCTGAACCGCTTCGGCAACGACTGTCACGTTTTTCAGATCACGGCAACGAAGGGCAGCAATGGAAGCTCGACGCGGGCTACCTTCTATGGCAAACACATCGGATCCAATCTCACCCAGATACCGTGAGATGGCCCCACAACCTGCACCAATTTCGAGAACCTGTTTTCCTCGTAGACCTTCTTCAAATGGTCGCAAAAGATTGGCACGTTGATTGGACAAATGATACCGAGAGGGCCAATCAGTATAGTGGTTTGCCAATTCAACCGACATTACACTGACATCACTGGCCCTTGTTATAATATTTTTTAAACGCTTCTCAATCTCATCTCCGTCACTATATGCAATACCTGTATATTCTGGACGCTGCCAGACATTTGTCGTCATATCTCGGGTATAATTTTTTAAGATTGCTGCTCCAACTTCAGACATCGTCTCCTCCATCACTTCAGGCTTCTTTTCTGCTAAGCCTATGCCACTTATTCGTTCGACCAAATACTCCGTATCAAAATGCACAGAATGGTAAGACAACAAATCTTTGGGCAACCACCCAGCCATATCTTTTGGGGAATATTGATCATATTGCGAATGCCAGCCCAAGGTATGGTGTTCATTGATCACTCGAGGCAATCGATCTTGAAATACCTTTTTACTGGCTTGATCCAAATTTCTTAATGGGTAATGCTTGATGAGAAACTTAATGGGATAAATGCGTCGATCTGGAAACTGGGCCTCATGACCTCCCGTGTTGGAGAGTTTGATGTTCCCAACATTTTTCCAGGCTTTTACCTGGTGAAAATGACCTGGTCGTCGACCGAATTCAAAATGAGTCAAATTTGTTTGGTAGGGCGCCTGGCTGGAATTCCGATGAGACAGAAACCGAAAATCAATAACCGTATGATCCACCGCGCTGTATCCCAGCCAATGAATGTGGGCTAGGGCATTTTTTAAAGTAACCCCCCGCCATGGACTCATTCGTATTTCATCAGCATCATGATGCATGACCCAATCAACTGGAAGCGTAGCGGCATACGTCTCAGTTTTTTCAAGTTGACGTTTCCATTGATATTCATTAATTCGAGCTTCCGGAAAACGCTCAGCGTGAGTCACTTTCCCTAATCCTTTAAGAGAACAAATGACTTTCCATGAATCGTCATCTGACCAATTATCAAAAATATGAACTTCGATTCCTTCATTGTATAGGTGCTCAATCACCTCAGGAAGAATATCTGCTTCATTGTAGACATGAATGATAGCTGCGACTCGAAACGTTTTTTGCCCAGACGAAGGCGGTATCGCCTGTGTCCCGGCAACAGCTAAAAGAGTGGTCTTCGCCAAATGAAAATCGGTGTTAATGGTATGACCTAAAAAATGTCCCTCGCCAAATCCAGACTCCTTCATAAAGCGCGCAAATTCTGTCGCCGCCCACTCCATCACATGGGCTTGATTGGCCGGTGGACCATTATCGAGCCATCCACGTGCTCGATCCCGATCTGGGGTTGAAATTAATAAAAATGGTGAGACCTTAGATAAACCAGCCAAAGCCTGCATGAGGCAATCAGGGCGCTGAAGATGCTCAATGACATCAGAGCAAATTACGACGGCATTTCTAAGAATTTCCTCAGATAATTGTGGCAACCCATTTTCGAGGTCACAGTCAATAAATTTCCCTTGAGGTAACCTTTCTTTCGCAAGATTAAGTGAGTCCGAACAATCAATACCCAAAATTCGAAATTCTTGAGGTAACGCTTGAAGCTTTTCTCCAGAACCACACCCTATATCGATAATCCATTTGGCACCCGAACGTTCAGCCAAGAAACCAGCTAGCTCATACACATGCGGTTGGTATATAAACTCACCCGGAGTATCGAGGTATTGCGTATGACCGACACGTTCAATATATCCCTTGGGCAAACATTTACTCATACTCCATCCCTCTGGTGAATCGGAAGACATACGAAGATCCTTTGATCTACTGTTTGTAGAAGAAGCATCTGGAAAATCACTCAGTGTTCCATACTCCGAACTCTCATCATATGTTGGAACTTTTCCATTTTTCACCCAAGCCAATGCTTGCTGTACTCGCCATTCGACCGTGTGAAATTTACGAATCTTCTGAAGTGCATGAACCATCAACTTTTCGCTAAAGACTGGATCTCGCTCAAGACGATCCAACTGTAGAGCGAGAGAAGAAGGATCGTCCTGAGAAAATAGGAGAATGTCTTTACCATCTTCAAAGAGAGTTCGGGTCTTAGGGCGATTCGGAATAGCAAAAGAAAGAACTGGACATCCTGCTGCCATTCCCTCAAATACACGCCCACCATAAAAACTCGCATAACTAGGCAAATTGATTATTGGACCGGATGCACGTAGTCCACGCATCCATTCACGAAACTCTCCCTTTCGAATACTATGAAGATTTGAAATGTATTGGACTAGATCTTGCCCTGAAACAATTCGCCCACTCTCTAATATATTTCGTGCATACTGCTGTAGTTCATCAAACAAACAAGGAAACTCAGATTCTGAGCTGCTCTTGGTAGGTACGAGCATGCGGTCTAGAACTGGATGATCAATCCACGCTCGGCGAGATCCATAGATATTTCCATGAAAAACAGCTTTTCGGCCATCTAATGGAGCAGGAGTATCGACGATACAATTGCGAGGAACGCTTGCAGGCCACCATATGGCATCAGCCGACTTTGAAGCACTAATGTCTTCTGCATCCTGTTCATCAAATGTCAACACATGAGTCAAAGCTTGAATTTGACGGGAAACAATACGAGGACGCTCAATTAGTCCGGGCGAATTCGCATAGGCTTCAGACCCATAGTGTAATGATTCCATCAACACGCCAATCCGTATCGGTGCGAGAGTAGAGATCCAATCTAAAAATAACTCGTCATAGTGATAATGAACGAGCCATAACCAGACTTGATCAAACTGTTTGTTTTGGCAAAATGATCTCGCATGAGAAAGCCAAGACCGTTGCTCACCTGGAATAGCGGGAATCGTAAAACATTCAACTTCTAACTGAGAAAGTGCATCTTGAATAGCAAAGTTCGCCGAATAGGTCCAAGGGCGAGCAAGTTTCCAAGTTGGAAATTCTAGCTGAATTAAAAGTGCAGTGGATTTCCGTGATGCCATGCTGTCCTTCGTCAAACGAAAGGTTTGATTAATTCACATACTCTGAACTGGACATAATTCTGACCTCAGCACTTACAATAGATTGGGCCGACTTGGATGACCGATATGGCCAGCAGGAGCAGGAGACTTGCGTGGTAATGACTGAATCGTTAGGAGGGGGGCGTCCGGTGATCCTTCCGTCGCAATTCCCACAAGTTCAGGCTCCATCGATGCCATGTCAATATTTGGTACATCTTGCACTTTCCCGAATGCACCATCACCTAAACTGACAAACTCTTGCTTTGTTTCCGTAAAATTTCTGGGCAAAGATTTTTTCATCAGTAATTTACCCACACGAAAAAGCATAAGGAGACCACCTAGGACGCCATGCTTCTTAAGCATAGGGCGCCAACGCCATGGCGCGGAGTAGATTTTGACAAATCCTTCGTTCTGTAGCTCAATGAGATCATGCGGAGACAAACCGTTCACCGTAGTCACAGCACTGCCATACCGTCGATATTCTGAAAAATCCTTACTCATGAGTTCAATTCCATAATCCCCACTTATAGCCATATCGTGAAATTCTGTACCAGGATAAGGCACCGCAATCGCAAAATTCGCCTGCGCGACGTCACGTGCTTTACCGAGGAAATCAAGTGTCTTTTTCACCGTCTCTCGTGTTTCCCCAGGCAAACCAATCATGACCGAATTTAGAGCTTCAACACCAAATTGATTACAAATCCGATTCGCCCGTACATAATGTTCAAGCGGCACTTGTTTTTTCATCGTCTTCCGCATCTGCGCATCAACTGTCTCCAACCCAAAGGACAAACGAATAAGCCCACTTTTTGCGAGCCGCTCAATCAATGCCTCATCAACTAAGTTTGCTCTCGTGCTACCTTCAAACGTAATAGATAAACCTTCCTGATCAAGTAAATCACAAATCTCTACAATATGGTCATTCCAGAGGGTAAGGACATCATCGACGATATTGAAATGTGTGATTCCATATTTGGTAACGACAGACTTCATTTCTGCCACAACAGAACGCGGTGAACGAACGCGCATATCCGTCGTCTTCAAAGCTTCTGATGCACAGAAGATACATTTCCACGGACAACCTCGCATGGTCTGAATTGACGAAAAATTTTTTCTGCCTTCTAATGTACCGATCTTATACTTGCTCATATCAAGCAAATGCCGACCTGGAAAAGGAAGACTGTCAAGATCAGAAACATTTGCTGGTTGTCCTGTGGTGATGACTTGATTATCTCGATGGAAGATTAGTCCCGGCACTTCAGATACATCACGGCCAGCTTCAAGAAGATCAAGAAACTGAGGCCACGAGTCTTCAGCTTCACCAATAAATAACCAATCAAAGCACGACTCCAAAGCCTTCTCTTTCACAATCGTGATATGTGGACCACCAATCACGACAGGAATCTCCGGAGCGGTTTGCTTAAAATGGGTGGCAAACGCTTTACTGATGTGAAAAAAAGGACTCGTTGCAGTCAACCCAACAATATCAGGTTGCTGTTCCATTGTTGCAGCAACCATTTCGTCCATCGACAGGCCGTTCGCTTCTCCATCAATAATACTCACTTCATGACCATGGTTTTCAGCAATGGCAGCGAGTAAAGCCAGATTCAACGGGGGCCATCCTGCTGCACGTCGTGCGAAATGGCCGAAAATTCCATAAGAGCCTGTCCAGGTTGGATATACCAACACAACCTTCATTGCTTACTCCTTACTCTGAGGATTTGACTGCTCTCATCTGCTCCGCGTCCATCCGAAACCATTTCGAATTCGTACGGGACAACAAATAAGACTGATAGTTAAAAATGAACGCAATCGTTATGCCAACGATTGAAAGTGGTACGCACTTAATAATATGGGGAACAATACGGACTTACATGGGAATTGATTGCCTTGGGACATGAAAATGCTGCCTACTTCCCCAAGGCGGTTGTTTGGGAGGAATAAGAGGAATAAAGAAGATATTGACAAAGGAGACAATCAGCAATTGGTAGAATTGAGAAATATATGTTCACAGTTTTGGAAAATTGAGGACATGACTGCAAACATAATGCAATATAGGCCTATACGCTTTCTCATCAAAAAAAATGCATTCACCTATTCCTTAGACTGACTACCAGACAACAGTCGAGCAGCCTGTTGCTTGCACTCACTAGCACGTTGATAGTCACCTTGATGTTCATACAATTGACTGAGCTTAATCCACCGTTGTGGATTCACAGGATCAATGTACACTCCTGAGGCCCCACGCTGTATTGCCTGTTTTAGATTTCCACGGCTCTCGTAAAATGCAGCCAGATTATCATGTGGAGCTAATACACTAGGAGTTAGTTCAATAGCAGTTTGCCAGAATTTTTCAGCTTCTTCAGGTTTTCCTCCATTGAAAACTTCTACACCAAGTTGATTGTAGAGATTAGCTACGGTCAATACTAATCGTAAATTTGCCATACGAAATTGCTCCATCTCAACCTCACGTAGAGTTTGAAATTCTTTGTGACCGTCTGGAGCAGCCTCAAAGGCTTCTGCCATCCTTAACGCCTGCATGACAATATTTTCTGATTCTCGTAAAACAGGATCAAACATTTCATTGATTTCGGTACTATGAAATATGATGGCTTTCGACATGAAATAACGATGATGGGAATGAGTATGCCTAGTAAGCCATGATGCGAGATCAATAATTCGTGCGCTTCCGTTGGGAGGTGTTCCTGGTAAGACAGTATCAAACGTGAGATAGTACACCTCATCTGAATCTCCTACGACATGTAATTGTTCCAGATTTTGGCATACTCGCAAGGCATAATCTGTTCCATCAATCCCAAGACCTTCTGCTGAATATGTCAGGTCGCTCTCCGACTGTGGAAACGATAAAAATGGATGAAGATGAATGCCACGTTGTACAAGCCCCACTGAGCCAACCGGCCAATAGAGATAGGCACATGCCTTTTTTCGATATACAGGGGAATTCCAGTAAATACTCGTGGATGATGGATGAACATGTTTCAGTGATAAGGCAACGAGATCTCGTGGCGAAATTGTGAAACTCCCATCATCTTGAAAGTCGTGTCGAGTGCCAAAATCTGAAAGCAGGGACTCTCGTTTAGCACGCACCGCTCCAGTCAACACAAGCTTCTTCTTTTGCTTAACAAGCTTTAGGAGATTCTCAACTGCGCCATCGGCCAAAAGCATTTCAGGACCAGACACAATCAGACCACTATTCTGTCGTGCGGATAAAGCAACAATTTCTTGATGACATAATGTCAACACATCATATTTGTTAATGTCGCCGGCCTCCATTTCGGAGATTCTTTGATCAATAATATGAAACTCTGGTGTCGCAAAGCGGCTTAAGAGGGAAAACACCTCACTTTTTTCAATCTCTTTCTTATCAGCAGTCGTGGTAAAAATATGATAGTGACAGCTTGCGGCAGTATTTGTATAAAATACTCCTAGATTCCGTCTAGAAAGATGTGTCGGTAACGTCCATGATAGAAAGTCTTCTGTATAGACTTTCCCCCACACCACAACGACAATATTGAATTCTTCTTTCTTCATATCCATGAGTCAAGTAACGAAATACTCAATGTATGACATAGATGACACAGGGAACAGACTGTTCTTTCCATCTCTAGCCGAAAAAGTCATCTTGGTTCTATGCCGAACCATGAACAATGGGGCAAACGACATCACAGAGAAACAATGCGGTGCGATATATGACCTCACAATATGGAATCAGAAGACAGCGAAGAAACATCAATCAGTACACGACCCATCACGCCCTTTTTCATGGCTTCAAAAGCAGTATTGATCTCTCCAAGCGGGAAGACCTGTGATATTAATTGACCCAACATAAGACTTCCTTGTTGATAGAGACTTGCAAACCGTGGGAGATCCTGATCCATGGTGGTTTCTCCACCACAGGTCCCCAATAGCCTCTTGCCTTTGATAAGAGCAAAAGGATCAAGAGATATTTCACCACCATGTTCCAAATTTCCTGCGAGCACACATGTTCCACCCTGTTCCTTAGTCACTTGAAAGGCCAGCTCCATGGTCGTGACTTGACCCGCGGCTTCAATTGAATGATCGACACCTCGTCCATTGGTTACTTCAGCAATCACGCTCATTGGGTCTTCATGAGTAATGTTTATGGTCTTCCATGCCCCTAACTTTTTAGCCTGTTGCAATTTATTGTCGATTTGATCAATGACTATAATCCGTGCCCCGACAGATTGAGCTGCGAAGAAAGCGCTCAGACCAACTCCACCAATACCGAAAATAGCGACACTGTCCTGCTCTTTCACCTTCAAAGTATTGAATACAATTCCAGCCCCAGTCGGAACTGCACATCCCAGTAATGAAGCTTCTTTTAACGGCAACCAATGTGGGATTGGCGTCACTCGATTCTCTGATACAACAGCATATTCCATGAACGTACTAACTGCACCAGAATTCACCGGACCCTTCTCACTTCTGTAGACAGATTTCCCCACATCTGCCCCACCCCCTTTAATCCATGACAACACCACATTCTGCCCTGGCTGTACTTTTTTGACACCTTCTCCGATCTCTATAACAACTCCAGCCCCTTCATGTCCCAATGTATGTGGCAAATACCGATCAGGCCCTTTTTTCCCTTGCATTTCCATCAGTTGCGTACCACAGAGTCCACTATACATGACCTTTACTACAACCTGGCCAGGTTGTAACTCCGGGACCTCTAACATCATTAACTCCAATGGACAATTAGGTTGGAGCAACACTGCCGCTCTTGTCTGCCTTACCGCATTCATGTTTATGCAGCTGTATCAGCAATAAACCAATAGTAATCACCAGAATACCCGGTTTCTTCTAACACTAATTCCCAGTCAGCAGCATGCATATAAGTCAGTGCAGTCAGATTCCATTTAAGAAGTCTCTCCCGCTCCATATCATTCCGCCACGCATCGACCGTCACAAACGTATGATTCTTTGACACTCGTTTAACTTCTTTCAATGCTTGCTTACATTCATCCAACTCCAGATTATGAATCGTATTAATTGAAATCACGAGATCAAACTCATCATCTGCGAAAGGTAATTCTTTGGCATTAGCAATTTGCAAGTAAGGGCGGATCGCTTCAGGGCTTTTGGCAATACTATATTCAGAAATATCAATTCCAGTTATTGATAAGCCTGGCAATAACTGCTTGAACTCATACAACATATACCCTTTTGCACATCCAACATCTAAGATCTTTGATTCTTCGGTAAGCCCATAAAACTCCACAAATCGTTTGACAGTGTCCCGCCAAAAGCGTGGATGATATGAATATCCCCCATATCCGGTTAAACGCTCTCCGTCAAAGTACTCTTTGCCAAAACGCCGGGCCACTCTTCGATGATCTTCGGTAATACAACTGCCTCGCTCGTCAATCGGCCGTACTGAACGTGGATAACGATCTAGTAAATTAATTTCTCCCATAATCAACTCCCTCCTTGAAGCATTGGGATATCTTTCCGTTGTGGCATCGATGTCGGCGCTTTTCGAGATATATGCATTTGGCAACTATCACAAATGGCCGGGGATTCTTCTAAGAAATTTTCCCTCCAGTTTCTTGCTTCAGGAGAATCATAGACTTCCTTAAATGATGACTCTAGTATATTTCCAAAAGAGAACTCTCTTGAATCTGTAAGTCTGCAGCAAGGAGTCAGATGTCCATCTGCGGTCACATAAGGATCCCGCCAAGGTCTCGTACAGATAGCAGGAGACGGCAGAAACTCACCCATAACCAGTGTAAGGTTCGTAAAGCGAGGAGCCAACTTCGGAACTTGCGAAGAAACCCACGCCAGCTCTTCCCAAGTAAGACAGCCATCGGGATTACCCAAATCCGCATATGGTTGAAGATTGACTCTCAGTACTCCAAGTCGATCAAGTCGATCAAAGAGATTGGAAAGGTCCATAATGTTCTTTCGACTCACAACAGTTCTAATATCAACACGACCTGGACAGCTTTGAAGTAAGGTTCGAAGGCGACTTTCCAGATTGTCCACTTTCGTCCCTTTACGAATTTGATTCGCAAGCCCCTGATCCAACGTGTCAACAGAAACAACCAGATGAGACAAACCAAAATTGAAAAGCTTTATGTAATAATGAATGTCACGAGCCGAAATGTCACTCGTAAGCACAATACGTGAGAACTTTTTTGACAAGGAGGCCATTTTGATAATATCTGGAAGATTCGGATGAAGCGAAGGTTCTCCAACTCCCCAAACCAGTAAGCCTTCTGTGTGGGGCATTCCTTCGACAACTTTCTGAAACTCTTCTACGGATAAATGCCGATTTCTCCATGTACCCTGCTCAACCATCACAGTTCTAAGACATCCAGCACAAGAAAAGTTGCAAAAGGTCGTCACTTCGACATTAACACTTCCTAACCTTGGTCTTGCTGCTTGTTTATTTCGTAATGCTTTTGCTCGTTTCAAGGCGGACATAGCTAAAGCTTTTTCATCAAGATGTTCGCAAATGACAGCTTTTCCTTCCCAAAGACCAACATCTTCCGGCGCTAGAACTAATCCCTCATTGATTTGTTCCAGAGATTCAGGAAACCGCTCTTGCATTCGATAGATCTCAGCTAAGCTTCTTCTAGAATCGAGGTCTTTGGGGGACAACGAGATGGAAGTTCGATATGATGCCGCCGCCGCAGAATACTCTTTGACATGATAGTGAGCATATCCCAGTTGTTTGTAAAGATTCATGTCTTTGGGACAAAGAAGCGTTGCTTGTTTTAACGCAAGAATAGCTTTTTGAAATTCTCCAAG
This sequence comes from Nitrospirales bacterium, assembly GCA_021603905.1. GTDB lineage: Bacteria > Nitrospirota > Nitrospiria > Nitrospirales > UBA8639 > JAGQKC01. The sequence goes on along the minus strand of BQIU01000007.1, from coordinate 52,401 downwards.
ACTTACAAGAACAGAGGCAAGTTCTCGAAAGCCCTCACTCTCTCGGGGGAATGCCTTGACGACCTCTTCTAGCATCTGCAAGCCTCTCTCAATATCCCCATCCTTGATACATTGGGTGCTCGCATTTATTGCTTGTGAACTATCGGGGATCTCTGTACTTATCGACATTTCATCAGACTCCTGTATATATTTGCCACGAGTTTTTCTATTACCCCTAGATTCTTTCTAGAACGGATAGACGAGCAATCGCTGATACTTCCAAGATTTCACGACATTGACTCCATAATACCGCTCCTTAACCTTGATAGACATCATCAAAGATATCCTAAGCAAAGTTGAGAACTTCTCGAATATCATTGCATATATTTACGCGATTTTGGGTTCAAGTGCTTGATACATGTTGGGTTCACTATACAGTTCCTTGAAAGAAAAGGGACCTTCAAAATCTGGGAAGAAACTATAAAATGTGTCTTGTGCATGTCTGCGAAGTTGCGTGAGTTGTTCAAGAGTTATTCCAACCATTGACGCATATTTGGTCTGTCTCTCCAACGTTGCAAAATTTAATCGGTCCCAGTCAAAAGCTCTAATGATACCCAACTCATACTCGCTAAAGGCCTCAGTTCGATAGAGCGCGACCGTTCGCTTAATAATTCTGTTAATCTTTCCTGTATCTTTCAATTGCCCGCTGCTTATTACTTGCTTCATTAATCTCGTGCCAACCATAGGTGTCGCGATAGAGAATACGGAATAATCGATTTCAGAATGTGAATCAGCAAAATTAATAGTGTCAAAAAGTTCTTCTCGGCTCTCACCAGGCATTCCGACCACATACATCCCAATGATTTCAAGATCAGACTTTCTGGCCCAGTTCAGCACGTCATGATGATGGGCTATCGTCGAAAACTTTTTACCGATAATTCGCTTTAATACTCGGTCGTTTCCGGATTCGAGCGGACAGATCAATCGATACATTCCCGTACTGCACATTGCGTCGATGACTGTTTCTGAGAGAGGCCATAAAGGTATGCCTTGTGCTACGAACCATGGGAACCTTAGATTTCGTTTTACCAATTCGTTTGTGAATTTTAAGATTTGCTCTTCAGACTCAGCAAACAGATCATCAAAAAAATGAATTTCTTCTATACCTGAATCTAACGCTATCTCTATTTCATCTAAAACAAGCTCCAATGGTTTTCTACGATACTTTTGCTTGCTGCCCCTGAGAGGAGCAACACTACAATACGCACAACGCAACGGACAGCTACGAGAAGTCATGATATCCCGATAGCGAACACTCTTTTCTGGGAATCGAATTTTTCCATACTCCAAAATCGTCTCGTACCCTTTTCGCTGCTCCACAGTGAGTACCTCGTAAGCTGGAACAGGGAGCTTCGAAAGATCAACAGATGGATAGTCTAGAGAGACTTCCACTTCAGTTCCCCGATGATAAGAAACACCGTGGATTGAAGACGGTTCTTTTGCATTATTCAATGCACAGAGTAAATCTCCTACCGCAAAGTCCACTTCACCTCGAATAGAATAGTCGCAAATACCATCGCGCACTGCATGACCAGGGTAATTCGTGGCATGGCCGCCAGACAGAATGGTCACCACATTCGGTATATTTTGTTTGGCGATTTTAAACACGGGACTTCCATTCCAGTCCTGTGCTGTGGCGAACGTCAATATGGACTGTACAAGCACAACGGCATCCGGCCGGAAGGCAATAAGCTCATTCGTAAAGGAATTGAATCGTGAATCGACATAAAGACCCAAGTCACAGAGATCCACCTGATATCCACGTGTCCGAAGATCAGCAGCTACGGTAAGAGGCTCTATAGGAGAAACCAATCGATACGATTCAATGTCAGGCCGATTAGACATTGGATCAGTCCCCTTATCGCCATTAACAAGAGGAGGGACGACAATCAATACCTTAAAAATCTTCATGTTCTCACTCAACAGCTAGAGAAACGTTTCGTTTTCAATTCTGGCTCAGCAATCCTGTCACATAAAGAGTACAAACTTGTGCACACTCAGACTAAATGCAGCGAAAATATCTCACAATTTTTGCAATTCTACGTACTGACTCCTTTGAACAGACACCCTTCAGTTATGGCAATACGTCACGCTCCTACTCATGGCGTTCCTTCTTCTCAATGCCAACCGCGAGCAGATAATGTGCCATCGGATAAAACCCTGTGTGAACCACTTCATCGTTCATTGAAAACAATAGACAATGATGAAAAAAACTCAGCATCAATTTGCTAAGTGTCTCAGCACTTTTAAGGTTGATATGCCCTTCTGCTGCAAAACGACTAGCATAAGCACTTGCGGTAATGTTTGGCGTGCCAAGGATACAGATAGAGTGAGGATTCAGTGAGGCACAGAGGTGTTCCATGAACAATGGCTCGTCAGACAATGGAATATGCTCAATCACGTCTAACGAATAGGCTGCGTCAAATTCTTCACTCATAGCTGCCTTTGTCATGTCGTGGACACTTAAAGTAATCCCCTCTTGTTCTTCACCATTCTTGCGATCCCTCGCATCTTGAAGCACAAGAGGTTCTAGATCGATCCCATGAATACTTAAGACTGTTTGTTTAACAACTGATATTCCAAACGCATCCCCACATCCAACCTCAAGCACATTTTTTCTTCCCGCCAAGACTTTTGCACAGAACTTATATCTTGCTAATAGAAATCCTAAGTGCCGTGGGTCATCGCGCCAGATATGGCTCGTCCATGGCCCCAATTGAACTGCTCCTTTAGAACGATATGATTCAATTTGAAACTGATTCTGCGGCTCTTTCGTCTCTACCTGCGCGCTCATTAACATTTGCTTGTTTTCCTATTCATTGAGAAAAAAAATGCCGACTTTGTCCTCCATCAACTGGCACAAGAGATCCCTGACAAAAACTTGCTAATTCGGAACAGAGAAACGCGACCAAATGTCCTACTTCATCTGGGACTGCAAACCTCCCTAATGGGCAGCGCTCCGCAATATACTTCTCAACATGTTCCGGACGTTCTCGTTGTGCAGTCTCCCAATGTCCGCCTTCAGTCACAACGACTCCAGGAAGTACTGCAGACATAACAATATTGTCGGGTGCCAATATTCTCGCCATGCATCGAGTATAGGCAGCAAAGGCCGCCTTGATGGCACAATAGGTGACGGGGCCATTGTTTTCGAGTGAAGCCGTAGAGGCTATGTTTACGATACGACCCCATCCTTTGTCTTTCATGTCTGGAATCACCGCATTATTCATTTCCAACGCTATTTCCAAATTAAATCTATATACCTTGCTCCAATCTTCTAGAGAGCAAAGCGGATCATTGACTCCCAGTGTGCCCCCGACGTTATTTACAAGTATGTCAGGCTCGCCATGATTACGTTGAATAGCAGACATCGTCTGAGTAGGAACACCCGCCTCCATCAAATCTGCGACAATACTGTGATGCTTTTGTTCTGTATCACGCACTTCCTGCAACAGTGCTTCTAGATCCTGTTTATTCCTAGCAATGGCTATGACCTTTGTGCCCTCGGCTGCTAACACATTTACGATAGCTCGTCCAATTCCTCGGCTTGCTCCAGTCACTACGGCTAACTTTCCTTGAATTCCAAGATTCATTCTTATTCCATATCAGCTGACTTTACAGAACACTAAGGGGCACGATGACGTCACGGACCTTCAGGTCAAATAATTTTTTTAACATCGGCCTCACATTCGAGCGAGACGCAACAGATGTGAGTAAACACACAGAGTCTTCCCATGATGTAAACTCAGATGAATGCTTAATCGAGACCGGCATGTTCGCATAGTATTGCCCTGTTTTTTGGAGATCATCGTCGATAATGTAGTCCAAGCACGACAAATCATCTCCAAGGTAATAGCTCAGAACTGGTAACATAAGGGAAGCGCCATACCCTACCCGCATCGAATCCTTGAACCTCTTCAGGCGTTGATTGGTGCATACCATTGCCATCCGAAATTCCGAATGCTTCCTGAGGATGTCTTTTTCTTGCAATTTTCTCAATCCAAGTGATCTGCGAGCTTCCGTATTATTTATTTGCTTTTTTTTTTGAAAGGCGACTAGCAGAGTCCCCCAATGGTCGTAATTCACGTCATAGGCAAGAAGTTCTGCTCCTAACGACCCAAGCAGATAACTGAATGAATGCAAGCTGAAATAATTAAGATGTTGATGAAAAATTTGATCGAATCGCCAATCGTCCACTAAACTTTCCAACCCAGGAAATTGGAAACAAAAGATAGTGTCATCATGAGATTCTAAGAGGAGTTTCTCAATGAGCTGTTTAGGGTTAGAAAGATGTTCAAGAGTATGGCTGCTTACAATCAGACATTTTTCCTCTTCAGAAATTTCACGAATATTGACGTTCTCGACTAAATCCCCAATGAGAGTACAATTAGGTTCATGACAGGTCTCATAAGACAATACCGGATCGATTCCAACCAAACGTGAAGCTCGCCCTCTTAGTTTTTTAAGGAGGTTGAGATCGCTACACCCAACTTCGATAACTACATCGAATGTACGGTCTTCCACTGATTTATTGATAAAATTTAAAAAATAGTCCAATGCCTGAACCGCCGTTTGACTTGTCGATGAACGAAATGAATACTTGGGGCCATACACCACTTGAGGGTCAAGAACATGAGTCAATGAGCCATGACTACATTTATGACAGAAATGAAATTCTTGATCGACGAATCCCACTTTTTCTTTAGGGATTTCGGAGCAATACAGTTCCGTTAAAGGAAGGCCAGGAAGATCAAGAAGAGGAGACACAAACGGACTCAGACAGACAGGACAATGCTTCCTCACTTTATAGGAAATACATTTCAATTCATCCCAAGCACTGACGTTTACTTTCGGTGAATCTTTAACAAGCATGTGGAAGTAAGGAACCTTTATCTTCAGTGACATATTTCCATTTAGGGTCTGCCAAGAGTTTTTCTAATTCTCCATCTTTAATTTCATAACAATTTTCGCGTCCTGGAAACTCTCCATTCCGAACCTCATCTGCATACTGTAATAATGACTCTTCAATGAGCTTTCCAGCTTCACAATATCGCTTAACAAACTTTGATTTAAATTCAAAAAACATTCCGATCAAGTCATGCAGGATCACTAACTGCCCATCCACCATCTCCCCTGCTCCAATACCGTACACTGGAATATCAAGATTGGCTGAAATATACCCAGCTGACTCTCTGGGAACCGCTTCGAGTAGCAACAGACGACACCCTGATTCTTGAAGGGCTAAAGCCTGCTCTAAAATTTTATCGACATCTGATTTTGTCTTTCCCTGAACTCGATACCCACCAAGTAGTGCGCGCGACTGTGGAGTCAGCCCAAGATGACTCATGACGACGATTCCTGCATCAGCAATGGCTTTCACTCGATCGAGCATCGCACCTTCAATTTTAACCGCATCACACCCACCTTCTTGCAAAAACCGTCCAGCATTTTTTACAGCAACTTTATTAGATGGTTGATATGACATGAAGGGCATATCACCAATCTGCATAGCTTTCTTATTGGCTCGCCACACCCCACGACAATGAGAAATCATATCTTCCATGGTCACCGCAATCGTGGTCTTGTATCCAAGAGTTGTCATACCAAGAGAATCTCCTACCAACACAATATCCACACCGGCACGATCTGCTAAGAGGGCCTCAGGGTAGGTGTATGCGGTGACAGCAACGACTTTCTCCTGTTGTACCTTTTTCCTTTCTAAAGTCACTAAAGTCGTCCGTGCTCTCCCACGCCCTGCCGTTCCATCCCCATTCGCTGGAGGAATCCTTCCATTTATAGGATGACCAGTCTGACTCATAGCATTCCCCATCCTTTCCTTACGCTCATGCGCGGGCACTCATAATTTCTTCTAATTCGTGAGAAGTAATCTTAGGATCCAAATCCTCTAAACCTGCACCATATTTCAACATAGGTGTTATTTGTTGTTCTGGGCAGATCTCGACATTACATAACTCAGGCCCATCATCGCCTAAGACAGTGACGATCGATGACGTCAGCTCTTGATGATTTCGAATGGTGCTCGTCGTCATTCGAAATGCTGCCCCTATTTTCCGAAAATCAGGAAAAGACAATCCTGTTTTTTCATCAACCGCTTCGTAACGAGAGTCCAGCCACGTATTTAAGGTTTGCTTTTGAATACCATGTCCATGATTATTGAAGATAAAAATTTTTATGGGCAGTTGATAGCGCACAACAGTCGCCAATTCTTGGAGACACATCATCAGACCACCATCTCCAATAATGCAGATCACCCGTCTTCCAGAAGAAAAAGCGGCCCCAATGCTCGCTGGAAGCGAGTATCCCATCGGAGAATGATTCCACGCAGAAAACACACGCTGCTCAGCCATTACACCTATCGCTTGCATGGTCCAACTTAGGTTTCCTCCTGCATCAGTGATGACAATGTCTTTCGTCTTGAGCTGCTCTGATAACTTCGCTAAAAATACATAGGCATCAACATCCTTGCCACGCAAATGATATTCATTTGGACATATGGGATATTGCTTATTCCATTGGCTGATACGAGACCGCCATGTGTCATATTTATTTTTATTACAATTCAAATTGAAGTTATGACACGTTTCAAAAAATTTCAGAGCAGACTCCTGAATTTTTAAGTCAATCTTGACTTCATTCTCTTGAAACTTCCCTAACTCTTCAGGGTCTATATCCACCATGATCTTTCGCGCATTGGGTGCAAACAGATCTGCTCGACCTCCAATCACCATCTGGTTCAATCTTGTTCCGACTGCCATAATTAAATCCGCATTCTGAACAGCAAAGTTTCCTCCCCGTGGACCACATACTCCAAGCCGACCCGCATTGATCGGATCATTGGATGAGAGAAGATCTGTACCGCCCCAAGTTAGCAGGACAGGAATGCCCATTCTGATGGCGAAATCTCGTGCCTGTTTCTCGGCCTTTCCCAGACGAATACCCGCACCGTAGATAAGAATTGGACGTTTTGAATTTACTAATAGCTCCTTGAACGGGTTACCCCACTCACTCCGACTTCCTGCAAAAGTTAAAGCATTCTCAGGGTGATACGTATCTAAGTCTTCAACAGAAATCTCCACTCGTTGAAGGTCATCAGGAATGTCGACTAAGACTGGCCCAGGTCTCCCTTCACGAGCGATAATAACGGCTTTCTGCAACTCATATTGAATTTGGAGTGGATCAGTGACCTGTACAGCATATTTTGTGACCGGTTGAAAAATAGATACTATATCTGTTTCTTGAAATCCTTTTTGCCTCAAGCCAGAAGCACCTCTCATACGATGACGTGCGACTTGCCCTGTCAACAATAAGGTCGGAATCGAATCAAAATATGAACAACAAACTCCAGTTAACAAATTGGTTGCACCTGGCCCACTTGTCGTCAGTGCAACCCCGAGATTACCGCGGGCCCTCGCATACCCATCGGCAGCCATTGCTGCAGCCTGTTCATGTTGCGTGCAGACATAGGTCAGCGAAGGATGTCTTGCAATTGAATCGACAAGATGCACTGCTGCACCACCTGAGATTAAAAACACATGCTTCACGCCTTCATTTGCTAGAAAGTTTGCCACATAGTCCGAAAGTTTCATTGCTTACCCTCTACTCCTCGAATCCTTGTCGATAGTCGATAAGGATGGCTTAGGCCGCATGCTGATATTCCAAGGAACTATTGGAAATAATCTGCCAGTTCTTTTTTATCCAGCTTGCTGTTTGCCTTAAGCCTTCATCGAATGTAATCTGTGGAGACCATCCCAGTTCTTCACGACTTCGGCTTGAGTCGATTTCATACGCGGCGTCCTGGCCCAATCGTTCTTCAACAGTAACCGTGGATTGCGAAAGGTCTTTCCCGAATATGTGACACAATTGTTGAACAACATCTTTCACCGCAATCCCACGTTTAGGGGAAAAGTGATAAATCTTTCCAAGCTGACCTTGTTCCATAGCCAACAACTCGCCTCGCGATACGTCGCGAATGTGAATATAGGACTTCACAGCCTGCCCACCCCCATGTAAGTGAATTTTCCTTCCCATCTTTAACGAAATAATTGTTCTGGGAATAATCTTGAAAAGCTGTTGATAGGCGCCATACACATTGGTGGCCCGAATCATGACAAGTGGGAAGTTGTAGTTTTTCACTAATGTAAAAAGATAAAGATCGCCTGCTGCCTTCGAAGCTGCATACGGTGTACTAGGATTGAGAGGAGCATATTCTGTCACACGGCCCTCACAAGTCCCGTACACTTCTGGAGACGAAATATGGACATATCGCTTCAGATATTCACGTTCTTTGAGTGCATTAGTGAGCTTGGCAAGCGCTACAGCATTGGTTTGAAACCATTGTTCTGGATGCTGCCAACTTGGTGCGACCTCACTTTGTGCGGCAAAATTCACGATATAATCCGGCTTCATCGAATCAAAAAGTCGAATAATCCGATGACTATCTTTATTCAGGTCCATCTGATGAAAGGTAAACTTGAATCGATCATGTCGTTTGTATGGAAGAAATGTGGCACTTTTCTCTGCAGATCGGCTCACACCTAACACCCTGTTGCGAGGATCTTCTAACAGCAGATCAATAAAGTCACTTCCTGAAAAAGAATTACTCCCAATGACCGCTATCGTTCGCAGAGGGTGATCACTCACATCTTTTTTCAGTTGTCCCTTATCCATAAAAACCTTTCCTAAAATGGACCAACAAAGCTGTGGTCTGGTACATCAAGGGGATGATGAGAACCACCCAAATCCATTTCTGATATTTCCTGCTTATTCATTAAGGAACGTGCCGCATTCATGATGTGAATGGCTCGGGGATAATAATGCTCTGTTAATGCGTGAGAAGTTGGAGTCGGACAATCAGGCAAACCGATTCGCTTAGGCGGACATTGAAGTTCGTGGAAAGCTTTTTCAACAATGAGCGAAACGATCTCAGCCGAGACACCAAATGAGGTCCATCCGGTATCTGCCACTATGAGACGTCCTGTCTTGCGAACGGATTCAAGGATGAGGGAATCATCTAATGGACGTAAACTCCGAACGTCTATAATTTCAGCTTCGATCCCATCCTCAGCTAACATATCTGCCGCCCGTATGGCTTCAAGCGCCATGTAGGATGTTGCGACGATCGTCACATCAGCGCCTTTTCTGAGAATTCGACTTGTTCCAAACGGAACACGGTAGAGTCCGTCCGGCACATGATCAATCGCCTCATGAAGCCAACGGTGTTCAAGAAACACCACTGGGTTCGGATCTTCAATACTCGCGATAAGCAATCCCTTTGCATCATAGGCCGTCGTGGGCATCACCACTTTGAGACCAGGAATGTGCGCAAACCACGCTTGTAAGCTTTGGGAATGTTGAGGCCCCTGTCCCCACCCCCTGCCAATCATGAGTCGGATGACCAACGGAACGCTGTGCTGACCGCCAAACATGTAATGCCAATTCGCCGCCTGATTCACCATTTGTTCAATAGCTAACAAGGCAAAGTCCATTCGTTGATGAGTGAGAACAGGCTTCATACCCATGAGTGATGAACCCAGTGCAACACCGGTCATCCCATTTTCTGATGTCGGCATATCCATGACTCGATTTTCACCATACAGCTCTTGTAGTCCACGAGTACTTCCGAAAATCCCTTTAGGGTCGGGCACACCCAGCCCCATCACATACACATTCGGATCATGGGCTAAGCAGAGGTCTAAGGCTTCTCGAATGGCTTCAACGTACGTTAGTTGTCTAGTCATGCGGCTTGTTCTTCCGATGCTAAAGACGGGATAGCAAACACATGTTGAAATAACTGGTCTTTTGATGGAAGCGGACTCTTCTCAGCAAACCGTACAGCCGATTCAATCTCTGAGGAGAGGCGCTCGACCTGGTCTTGATGCCAAGACAAACTCCATGCATCGAGCTGAGACAAGTACGTTTTTGTTTTTTCGAGGGGACATGTTGCTTTCCATTCTTCAAATTCTGACGGTGCACGATAACCTAAGTCATTATCAAAATTTGGCCCACAATGTTCTCTCCACCGATACGTCTCACATTCAAGGAACGTTGGCCCACCATTGTTCCTTGCTTTATACACAGCCTGCGAAGACGATTCATACATGACGCGAATATCATTACCGTCAATCCGCTTGCCCTCGCATCCATGGGATTCGGCAAGCGCCACAATATCACGTACGTTCGGTTGCCGAACGGAAAGGGGGGAGTAGACTGAGTACAAATTATTTTCACAGACAAACACGATAGGAAGGTTCTTGAGTACGGCAAAATTTACGCTCTCGTGAAATGTTCCTTCTTCAGTCGCTCCCTCGCCAAAATACACCACGGTAACTAGGTTCAGTCCTTGTAACTTGGCACCAAAAGCCGCACCAACAGCAATAGGAATTGAACTTGCCACAATGGGTGTCGCACCCAAAAACCCTGCAGTACGATCCACCAAATGCATGGATCCTCCCTTACCTTTGGCGCATCCACCTTCCTTGCCATAGATCTCAGCTAACATCCGATTGAGATTCCCACCCTTGGCAAGGTAGTGACCATGCGACCGATGTCCGCTTAATACAACATCATCTCGATGCAATATTGCACTGACTCCAACAGGAATGGCTTCTTGTCCGATACACAAATGCACGGGGCACCGCATTTTCTTTTCCCCATATAATTCTGCAATGCGCTCTTCAACCATACGGATTCGAAGCATTTCACAGTACAATTGTTGGAGACGATTCGAGGTCAGTGATTCATCTGTCCCCTGTATTCGATTTGGAGTAGCCACCGATTTATGCTTAAATATGGGAGTCTGAATTCTCGTTTTAGACAAGTTCGACTTCTTTCATACGTTTAATATTGAAATACCGACTGTCCTCAAAGGAATTGGGGATCTTCCCATCCTGAAATGCCGTCATTAAGTCGCCAATCGCATCGTTAACTGAATGTTTCGGGGTGAACCCTAGAACGCGTGAAATTTTTTCTGAGGAAATATGATACGAACGATGGTCATCTGTCGTTGTGTGAACAATATCGACATCTGGTCCAACTGTCGCCTTCACCATATCGGCAATATCTGATACACAATGATTGTGATATCCAGCATTGAAAATCTGACCATCGACTTTCTCTGTTGCCCAGTTCAACGATTGCGTATACACCTCAACCATATCTTGGATATGAATGTTTGGCCTTTTCTGTTTCCCACCGAACACGGTAATCTTTCGATGATTGACAGCGTGGTTCGTCAGAATATTCACCGTGAGATCTAGCCGGAGACGAGGGGAGTATCCACAGACCGTAGCAGGACGAATTATCACTACTTCGAACCCTGGCCCCTGTTTTCTCAGGAGTACCTCTTCACACAACGCCTTGTATTTTGAGTAATCTGTCAAAGGGTCAAGTGTGAGATCTTCTGTCACGTTCTCATCTTCTTTCACACCGTACACCGAAGATGACGAAGCATAGATAAAACGTCGAACTCCACATTCTCTCGCGCAATCAACTAATCCTGAAAATGCATCGTAATTAATTGATCGTCCCAATAATGGATTCAGTTCAAAACTAGGATCATTAGAAATGCATGCTAAATGAATAATCCCATCGCAACCTGGAACCGTCTGCTCAAGCAGTGGCATGCTTCGTATATCGCCTTGAATTTCCTCTAGATTCTTATGTCCACGAACTCCCTCGAGGGCCGAACCACCATATAGATAAAGGTCTAACACTTTTACTCGATAGCCCTCCCTCAATAATTGTGGGACTAACGCGGCCCCCACATACCCGGCACCCCCAGTGACAAGAATTTGTTTTTTGGCCTGTTCAGACATCTCGTTCCACCTTGAGAATTGTAAGTTTCTAAGTGAAAAGTAAGAAATTACAGTTATGAAAAACTATTCCTTTTTCATGTACTTCATTTTTCAATTGGCACTTTGCATTTTTCATTTTAAAAGTGACTCAATACTCCGTACTAATTGCACTCGATCAAGTGAAGCACTATTACCCACAATCATCGCCGCTTGCGCTCCTGCCAAATTCCCGATCAATCCAACGGCATCCGAAGGAACACCTGTGGCCACACACGGTGCTGTTAATGCAAACAAGGCATCGCCAGCCCCAATTCGGTCTACAACCTTTACGGCCAACGACGGACTCTCAAAGTATCCATCATCTTGGTGATATAACATGGTGCCCTTTTTCCCTTGTGTCACCATGACAGATGGGCAATTGAGATCTTTCGAGAGACCTTCAATCATTGGTTTTAGATCTCCACGAGCATCTCGTTGATCCATACGAATTTCTTTTTCTTGTATAGAGATATAGTCTGCCCTGTTATATTTGGATATGGTGTGAAATCCCACATTTGCCGCATTGACCTGTGTATTCACGGCTAAGAATGGAGCTTGTTTTCCTGCGAGTTGAACGGCAGATGGTGACAACAACCCATGCCCAAAGTCTGCCACGATAGCCACATCACAATTTACCAGCTTGGTTGCAAGCGTCCCACACAATTCGTCATCTTCACGTTGGGTCAAAGCCGCATCATTCATTTCATATACTTCTAGGAGTTTGGCAAATTGATATTCCTCGATAAACCGACGCTTGACGATGGTGGGAGAGCCAGACTTAAAGACGAAGCTTGGAATGATATTCGACTTCAGATTCTGCCGAATGTATTTTTCATGTGGCTGAATCGTTCCTAACGAAGTTACGAGTTCAACTTGATCACAGAAACTTGCCAAATGATTCGCAATGGCTAAACTTCCTCCGAGCTGTTTTTCTTTTGAAATATACTGCATGGCCAAAATAGGTTCTTTTGAAGATTTCCCCAGCGCCTGGCAATATACATACTCATCGATGATCGCTTCTCCAATCACAAGAACGCGAAGAGAACGCAAACGTTCTAGATATTCGATGATGTCTCCAGCGGTATACTTTTCTCGAAACTTCGTTAGCCACCCATTTAAGTCAGATGGAAATAATGGTACATAACGGTTGAGTAAACTCGTGGAGCTAAATTGCACATCATTCGTCGTTTCAAGGCGCCCGCCGACTGATTGTACAGCAGACTCTTCTCTTGCCAGCCCACCGGTTAAGTCTGGCCGTCCCTGACTATAATCCGGCCCCTTCACATAAATATCGGGTTTCAAAGCTTTGATTGCATTCTCTGCTGTCTCCCAACGATTGATTGCAACATAATCCACTGCATCTAAAGCCGCGATGCCTTCCACGCGAAGATCTTGCTGAAATGCTGGACGATGAGGGCCTTTGTTCACATAGCGGTCGGGAGTCACCGTCACAATCAGCACATCCCCTAATGCTTTTGCTTCTTCTATATGTCGAATATGCCCGACATGGAGTAAGTCAAAGACGCCATGGCAGTGTACGATGGTCTTTCCTTGAGCACGAGCGTCTCGAAGGAGCAATTCTAAATCTTCAAGGGACTGCGTTTTTTTCAGAATGGCCACACTCGCCATAACTAGACTTCACACCTCTCCCGTTTACTTGTTTCTCGACCCAGATACCGAAACCAATCGGCCGAAGCTTTGGCAATGGAAATGGGATTCCACACCGGAGCCTCTTCCCATGAATGAATGTGCTGGAGCATCATGCTGACACCCTCTTCAAACGTGACTTTCGGTGACCATCCTAGCTTGTCTCTTGCTTTCTGAATATCCGCAAATGTGCAATCCGGCTCACCGGGTCGCTTGGGAATAGAGATGGTCGTTCCGCCAAGTAACTCGACCAAACGATTAATGCTATAGGTGCCACCCGATCCAACATTAAATACTTCTCCGGCATAATCAGATTCTGCAGCTTTCACAAAGGCATTAACGACATCCGTCACAAACGTAAAGTCACGAGTTTGCAAACCATCCCCAATAACGGTGTAGGGCTTCCGTTGGAGTTTCTGAGCCAGAAACACACCAAACACCGCGCCATAGGTCCCGGCAGTTCTTGCACGAGGACCATATACATTGAAGAGGCGAAGCGAGACCACAGGTAGTCCATATGTTTGAGCCCAATGCATCACCAATTGTTCGCCAAGATATTTTGTGAGGGCATAAGGGTATTGTGGCTGAATGACGGACATTTCCGGTGTGGGATAGACATCTGGAATGCCATAACATGAAGAAGAGGCCGTGTAGATAAATCGTTTGACCCCGGCATTTCTGGCACCTTCCACAAGCATGGCCGTCCCGGATACATTGGCTTGGTAATAAGCCATAGGATTGACAATAGATGGAACAATGTCTGCTAATGCGGCAAGGTGAAACACCCAATCTATTCCATCCAGTGCTTGAGTCACGTCATTTAGATCTGTTACATCACCCTCTTGCAGATCTATCTGCCCAACACTGGTTATCAATTTTTTCACATGCTCTAAATTTTCACGGCGTCCAGTAGAGAGGTTGTCGAGAACGCGAACCCGATGACCGTCCTGAACGAGTCGCTCAACAAGATGACTCCCTATAAACCCAGCCCCTCCTGTCACTAATACATGTTTCATGGTCAAGTCGTTTTCCGGTTGATTGTTATCCAAACAGGTTCATAAATCGCGTATGACGCCATATGCCCTGAATACGATGACTAAGCAAAACCTAGACCTCTCACAATCGATTGCTTAACGTATTGATTTCAAACAGTTTTCATCAACAAAGACAGTAGCCGGTTTGATTGAGCAATTATGAGAAAATTTGACAGACGTCAAGACATTGACGGACTGGAAGACAGACTGGCAGGGAAGTGTAGGGATACGTTCAATGGCACAGTACAAACTGAAAACTTGAATCCCTGGGGAATGATTAGGCAGCGGAATCGACTGGGAGGGTTATCGTTCGAAGTGTAGGGCGGGAAAGTGACTTTTTCGTCAGAGGCTTTGGCTGCCTCATTTCAACGATGAGATCACAAACCGAGAGTAGCCAGAGCTGATGAAACGTTTCAATATGGTTGTAAGATCGACTTTTGAGCCAGAGATTGATATCTCCACGAGATCGAAGCGGATTAGATGCAGAAAATCCGGTAAAGGTCACGAGAGTAAGCCCGCGTTGAGTCGTATAGTCAGCTGCCCGAACCATGTTCATCGAACGTCCACTGGAACTGATCAGGACCACCAGATCCCCATCGTCCGCATAAAACTCCAAGGCTTTCTCCAGCCAATGTTCATACCCATAATCATTCGCAAAGCAAGTGATCAATGAGGATTCGTTGAAACTCACGCAACGCATGCCGGCAGCTTTTGTAAAATCAATGGCACAGTGACTCGCAATGGCTGCACTCCCCCCATTTCCAGCTATAATCATTTTTTTCCCCAAGACCTGCGAGGATAGAATGAGATCTTTCAACGCGATCAATTGAGCATGGACATCTACGGACATCAAGTGTTCTTCGAACTTTTTATAATATGCGTCGAGAAATTGACGATCGCTCATAAGTCGCTCACAAGATTACCGGGGTATGACAGATTCGGCTTGTAACGATTCGTGGATTTCACCAATTGTCTGAAGCAACCCTTGGCCAAAGTCAATAAATGGATTGCAAATCATCTTCTTTCCTGGTTCTGGTATGAATGAATAGGGTGTATAGACATAATGTCCATGATATTCCTTGCGAAGATATTCAATATTTATGCCATCATCCATCATTTCCCGAATCATATTCAGCAACTGCGAATACTTAAACCGTTCAACACCAGTAAGCATGACATGTTGATTGCGATACTCTTCGGTCAAGATCTGTACGCTTAATGTGGCAGCATCCTGGACATGAATGTACTCCCGCTCTTCTTCTCCGTCTCCTTGAAAGGTTATCTTTCCTTCCAGCAAAGCCTGTTTGATCAATTTATAAATGCGGTTTTGCGAATCTGACCGTGGTCCATAAACAGAGCCATAGCGAATAATGGTGTAATCAAGTCCAAATTGTCGGCTAAACTCTTCAATAATTTTTTCCGAACAGCGTTTGCTCACACCGTAAAACGATCCCTTTGACGAAAATACATAGGCCGTGCTGGCATAGACGAATCGAGACACTGAATGCGTCACGCAGGCATCAAGAACATTGGCATTACCTAAGATATTAAGTTCTAGAACCGGTAATGGATTATTAATCGAGGCATTCAAGTCGGCAAATCCAGCAAAATTGTAGACAATATCTTGTCCATTCACCACGTCATGAACGGCTTGCCGATCGAGTAAATCGCCAATGACCATCTTCTGCTCAGATTGAAGATAGTCAGACGAGCGCTTATCAAAAATTGTCACGGCATGGCCGCGCTTCAAAAATTCATCAGCAACGTAACTTCCCAAAAACCCTGCTCCCCCAAGAATCAAAATATTCATGATTCATTCACCTGAAAAAAGGTTTTGACATGCTCTATCGCACTACAACCCATAGCGCGTATGGCTTCTTTTGAGTTTCCTCCGATGTGGGGAGTACAAAATACATTCGGCAACTCCAACAACTCTGGATCTGAGGCTGGCTCATCTTCATACACATCAATGGCCGCGCCAGCAATTAGCCCTTTCCTCAGTGACTCCTTGAGATGCTGTTGATTCACCACGCCCCCTCGTGAAGTATTAATTAAAAACGCATTTGGTTTCATGCAAGAAAGCAGGTCAAGATTCACGAGATGTCGAGTGATTGTTGTCAACGGGGTATGGATGGTCACAATATTGGACTCCGACACCAGCTCCGTCAATGACGCCTTTTCCAGAGCGTACTGCAGGCAAAACGCCGATTGATCGATAATATCGTTCACCAAAATACGACACGAAAAGGGTTGTAGCAAGCGAACGAGTTCCTTCCCAATATGACCCAAGCCGACGATACCGATGGTTTTCCCACTAAGCTGTGCGCCACCCTGCTTCTCCCATGTCCCGGTTTTCAATTTGACAGAGGATTGATACAGGTTTCGACAAAGACTCAACATAAACCCCAGAACTTGTTCAGCGACCGACAACCTGTTCACTCCACCAGTCCAGCCGATATGAACACCACGAGCCTCGCATGCAGCTCGATCAATATTATCCATCCCAACTCCATATTTCGAAACAAATTGGAGTCGAGGACACGACTCTAACAGTTGCGCATCAACCTGATCAGTGCCAAGTATGATGCCATCAGCAGGCTTGAGAAATTTTATAAGAGCCTCACGAGACAACTTTTGTTTTTCACAATTCAATAGGCTGTTGGGAAAAAAATGTAAAAGCTGCTCACGAAGATACGAATCGCTTGCAAATGAAGAAGACGTCACTGCTATGACTGTATCGGCAGGCATTATTCACCACTTTTCTGGCAAAAGTGTGCAACTCGATCCGTCACCGTGGCAACGTCAAGTCCAGCGAGGTGATGTAAATACTCCCTTCCACCATTTTCAAAATGATAATGGTCAGGGATGCCTAGACGGAGCACCGGCTTTCGAAGATCGGCATCGAAGCATCCTTCAGCAATCGCTCCCCCAAGTCCTCCACTCAGAAAATGTTCTTCAAGCGTGACGATACGCGAATAACGCATCACTATCGATTTCAATATTTCAAGATTAAGTGGCTTCAAACGATAGAGATCAATCACGCCTGCATGAATATTTAAACTAACGAGTTTTTTCTTGACCTCTAATGCTTTCCGAATCATGTAACCAGCCGTAATGATGCAGACATCTCGACCTTGTTCAACTTCGACCATTCCCTGAGACAAAAACTTGGTCTCCCCAGGCATGTAAACTGGTGGCAGAAAAACGCGATCCAAACGCACATAGCGTAATGCTGGTTGAGAATACGTAAGCTTCGCTGTCGCGAGAACCGATTCCGTATCGCAAGGCGTGATTATCTCAATGCCTCCCAACGCACGCATGCAACTCACATCCTCCGTGGCATAATGCGTCGGACCAGCATCATCATAACCATAGCCAACCCCAACTCCGATGATCGTCAGCGGAAGATCCATCGATGCAATGGCCACTTTTATTTGCTCATAACAGCGCAAGGTCACGAATGGCGCCATGGCATAGACATAGACCGTCTTCCCATTTAATGCCAACCCAGCCGCGACATCAATCATGTTTTGCTCGCAAATGCCAGCATGAATAAACTGAGCGTTGGCCTCAACACGAAAACGGTCAAGAGCTTTCGCGCCTAAGTCTGCACTCATGAAATAGATTTCCTTGTTGTGTGCCGACTCTTGTCGAATGGCCTCAATGAAGACATCTCTGGGAAGTTCTTGTCCAGTCGTCATGGAAAGGTCCCTTAGTTCACAATGCAATTGCTCAACAGTTCGTTTCGTGCCTGCTCCATCTCATCGTCATTCGGCATTCTGTTATGCCAGAGAGCTTGATTTTCCATGAAGGAAATCCCTTTCCCCTTGACACTATTCGAGATAATCGCAAAAGGTTTTCCTGAGTGATTCGACGTCGCTTGTGTCAATGCTGGAAGAATTTCACGATAGGCATGTCCGTCAATCGACATCGCCTCCCAACCAAACGCTTCCCACTTCGCTTCCAATGAATCTAATTTCATACATCGCTCGGTTTCTTCCATAATACAGAGTCGATTGCGATCCACAATGACCACTAGATTCGTTAGTTGATGATGAGCGGCAAACATCGCCGACTCCCAGACCGACCCTTCATAACATTCACCATCCCCAACCACGACAAATGTTCGATACGATTTGTGATCCTGTTTAGCCGCATAGGCATACCCGCAGCCGATACCGAGTCCATGCCCCAATGAGCCTGTAATCGACTCAATGCCAGGAATACTATGATCCGCATACATGCGCAGAAGACCATCAGGTTTCGTAAATTTCTCTAGTTCGTTAGTCGTGAAATATCCGAGGTCGGCAAGAATAGGATATAACACCATCGCAGCATGTCCTTTGCTAATGATTAGCCGATCTCTATCCGAATGACGAGGATCGTTAGGATAACCATGAAAATAACCACCATACATGAGAGCCAATACCATCTCTGCACAGGAATACGAAGATGGAATGTGTCCTTTCTTGACCCGCATCACCAATTCAAACAGCTCCTGCCTTAACCACTGTGACTTACTCTTCAGTTCTTCAATATCCATCTTTTCATTCGTCGCTCGTTGTACATCCTCCGCATCTTGTCTCACTTCCCTCTCCTGACTTTTCACTTCACTGCTCCCACCGGGACCACATACTGTCGTTCCAGCGTGTACGAAGCCATTTCCTGTATGTGCTTTCGGGTATCGATACCAAATTTTTGCTCGATCATATAAAGGTAACGGGGACTCTCAAAATACTGCTGCCAGGCCTGATCACGAAACGCTAAGACTTCTTCCCCGGAAATATACTTGGTCGGAAGAGGCAGTGAGTCGACAGCATGCTGTGAATATCCAGACCATTTTGAGGGCAATGCCCACCCTTGTTGAATCGCTTGGTTGTAGAGACCTGAACCTGGATAGGCCATCGCGCTATAGAAGTTCGCAAACTCACAATTAAGTTCTAACGAAAGATCCATCGTGGCTTGCATGGTTTCATGGTCATCTTCTGGTAGCCCAAAAATATAATTGGCAATGACATTAATTCCCTCAGCTCGCACATGCTCGATAGTTTTATACACGAGGTCCTGCTTGTACGACTTCAACACCTCATCTCTTACTCGTCCACTACCAGCCTCAATCCCAAAACACAGCCAGTGAAAACCCGCTTGTTTGAGTTTCTCTGCCATATCATCTTTAACCGTATCGACTCTGGCGTAGGCCCAAATGTTTAAGTCGTAGCCTCGTTCAAGGATCAAATCGCAAATAGTATTCACATGACGCTTGTTTAGAACGAACATTTCATCGGCAAATTTGATATTGCGCACACCATACTGATTCACCAACACATCAATTTGCGCCATGACCGACTCCGGACTCCAAAAACGATAACTATTGACGTTTTCAACATATCCTAACGCAGATTCTCCCACCTTAAATGGCGCTTGAATACAACAATAGGTACAGTGATAGGGACACCCAAGTGTCGTATAAACCGAAGCATACGGTTCACGTTGATCTACAAACCCGAAACAATGCCAATTGTGCGCTCGATAGTTGTTCATCGGCAGTAAGTCCCACGCTAATCCTGGCATGTCTTCATCAAGCGTATCGAGATTCTTTCCAGGTTCTGTTTTCACAATATGGCCATCGTCCCAATAGTAGAGACCATGAACCTTGCGAATATCTGCTTCACCTTGGGCTCTGAGCAGCTCAATAAGTTCAGCAATAGTGAACAAGCCTTCTCCCCCACAGACATAATCAACATGTTCTTCACGCAATGTCCGCTCGGGTAATGCCGACACATGGCCACCAAGCATCAAAATTTTCTGTTCAGGATGTATGTCTTTTAGTGCGGTGCAAATGGCACCAGCCGAGGGCATGACCTGCGTCGACGCCGAAGGATTATGCCCATAGACCACGACAACGACCAATTGTGGGTTCAAATCAGAAACACGTTGCGCAGTCTCCATCGGAGAAAGCGTTTCTCCATTGGCATCGATAATCGAAACCGTATATCCTCGCTTCCTCAGAAACGTCGCCATTAAGCCTGGCCATACTGGAGGCTCAAGAGCAGACAGGCTCGATCCGAGGGATTGATAAATTTGCGTTCGATTACCAGGATTAATCAACACTACATCAAGACACGATCTATACCTCATCAGTCACTCCCCTTCTCATACCAATATATATTGCAGTGCATATCATTAGAGTTCATTCAATATCGAACACAACGATAGAATTTTCTCTTTATTTAATTCAGGATAATTTCCAATATAGAATCCAAAGAAATGCACGTGCTCCACATAGGGAAACTTAAGAAATTCATTCTCCGGAAAGCGTCTTCTTATATAGGGTTGGCGTAACTGATTGCCGCCTCCAGACGTTCCCCGGCGAAACTCGACTCCGCACTCTCGCAATACGAATTCGACTCGATCACGTAAACTTTCATCTGGCTGCTTCAACACAAGAACCAGGGCATAATTACAGCTACCTTCGACGGAAAATGTTGTTTGGTATTTTTCTTCATCAAGGTTTTCAACAAACGTTACGAAATTTTCCGTTCGAATAGAATTACGCGCATCCAACCTCTTGAGCTGTGAACGGCCTAAGACAGCATTGAGCTCAGTGTTCCTCACGTTGTAGCCAGGCATGGAAAAAATAAAATCTGGATTCAAATCAGGATACTGTTGCGCATACTGAGTCTTTAGTTCCTTTGACGAAGCTTCTCGCACCATCCCATGAGACCGAAGCATACGTAAGACTTGATACAATTCCTGATCATTCGTGCAAATCATACCTCCTTCGATCGTACTCATATGATGCGCGTAATAGAACGAGAAGTTCGACATGACTCCAAAGCTACCAGCCTTACGTCCTCGATACGTGGTGCCATGAGATTCACACACATCTTCGATGAGTAGAATATTTTTCTGACATAGTACATCGCGCAACTTCTCGGTCAAGGCATTAAATCCCAAGACATGTGTTAAAAATACGGCTCGTGTATCAGAGGTAATTTTTGCCAGAACCTGTTCAGTATCCATCCCTAATGTATGAGGATTTATATCGACAAACACTGGATCGAACCCATTCTGAATGACAGAGGCAATGTCGGACACCCACGTTAAGGTCGGAACAATAATTTTACCAATCCCCATTCGTTCTCGAAGAGCCGCAAGCGTCAAGAGATTGGCCGAGGACCCTGAATTGACAAAAACACTAAACTTGACACCTAGCCAATGTGACCATTCGCGTTCGAACGCCTCGACCTGTTTTGATTGTGTTAATATTGGGTCCTCTTGACGCAAATAGCTAATCAATGCATCCAAATCAACACGTTCAATATTGTTTTGCATCAATGGCCAACGTAAGCTTGGCCTCGAGGTCCCTGTGTGAGGAAATGGGGCTACATGAGTTTTCGAATACATGGTTGTCATAATTGGATAGACTCTAAGGCCGAACGAGACTCGCCTCTTTAAACATCGGGCGTGGAGCCATTTGACGTGCTCGGGCAGAAGAAGAATAGTCTTCTTCCCGGTCACAAAAGATCACTTGACTGCCGGTGAAATCAAACTTAAAAGGCACACAGATAAGATCCTGCAGAGCCTTTCGAACATCTTCCTGACAATCTGGAGATACAAACAGAAGAAGAAAACCTCCGCCCCCTGCCCCCGTTAACTTTCCACCTAGAGCACCAGCCTTCCGTGCTCGCTCATATATCAAATCAACCTCACTATTTGACACCATAGCGCTCAATGTTCGTTTCGCAATCCAACCCTCATGAAGTAACTCTCCAAAACCATTGAGATTGGATCCACTATTGAGAATCGACAGACCCTCATCGACAAGATCCTTCATGATACGTAATTGGCGTTTTCTCGCTTCGAGGTCATGGACATATGTTTCAGCCACATTGGCAGCTGTGCGTTTCAAACCGGTATAAAACAGCATAAGATGAGAGTTCAGTTCAACAATCCGTTCTTGGGTCAACACGACCGGCGCTACTGAGATTTGACCATTCATTTGAAATGTCACTTGAGTTAATCCGCCATGGGCCGCAAGAACCTGATCCTGAGATCCGACAGTTTCATTGAGTTGATCCTGCTCAATGGCGATACTTTCTATCGCAAGTTGTTGCTTAGTCGGCATGTACCCTTTTAACCCGTACAAGGCATGAAGAAGCCCAACGGTAAAGGCCGAACTCGTCCCCATTCCACTACGAGCAGGGAGGTCACCATCATGATGTATTTCTACACCCTGATCGATGTGCAATGCCCGAAGAACTTCTCTCACTGCAGGATGTTGAATCTCATCTATTGTTTGACAGCTTTCGATTTTGGAATAGACAATCCGAATCCGGTGCTCAAAAAAAGGTGGAAGGTATCTGCACGATAGATAACAATATTTATCAATCGTAGCAGCCAACACCATTCCTCCATGTTTTCGATACCAAGCAGGGTAATCAGTCCCTCCGCCAAAAAATGAAATTCGAAATGGTGTGCGACTAATGATCATGAGGTGATTCTCAACATGTGTTTATCCGCTCAGTCAGATGACTGTTAGTTTTTCAGGGCAAATTTTCCAATGTGATCACGCTTGTTCCAAAACATAAGATCTGCCTCTGCATAGGACTCCGGTACACCAATATCAATAAAATTGCCTTTTCCCGTATACCCGCATAAACCTCGTCCAACCCAGCCGGGAAGAACCTCTCGTTCAAGTGAAATAGCTCCACATCGAGGGATCGTGGCAAGAAGTTGCCGCGAGAAGACATAGATACCGGCATTCACCAAGTCAGCTCTGGCTTGACCCTCGCCTTTTTCTACAAACTCTATAATCTCACTGTATTGACTAACTCGAACATGTCCATATCTTGTATGATCATCAACACGAATTAGCAGCAAAGTACCTTCCGCTTTCTTGGTAGAATGCCACTCAAGCAATTGAGAAAGATTCACATCACACCAAGAATCACCATTCAGAACAAGGATTGAATCCGTTTGACAATAGGACACTCCTTGCCGTAATGCGCCGCCGGTCCCCAGCGGCTCTTGCTCCTCAGAATATTCCAGGGCGAGCCCTACACATTCCCCATCACCAAAATACTCACGGATCGAGTCTCCCATATAACCAACACACAAAATCACACGGCGACATCCATCCTTGTGGAGCCGACGTAACCACCACTCCAAAAATGGACGACCCCCAACGATTGCCATCGATTTGGGACGATCACTCACCACCGTTCTGAGCCGTGTCCCTAGTCCGCCACACAAGATCATCACATCAGTGCTTAATGCCTCTTCTTGCATTGACGAGATGTGTTCAATATATTCTGACATGGCACCACAATTTCTAACGGCGAGATTAGCGAACTTGGGCATAGTCTCCTAATAGCGCATCACGAAGTGGAATGCGTGAGGGCGGGATTAACTCTTCAGGTAGTGCATGTGGTGAGAAAAACCTCACATCAAAACTTTCATGACTGCAGGTGAGTGTTCCCGATAATATATGTCCTTCTACAACCGCATCAATGAGCTGCACACCATCTATCGTGTCAGGATATGTCACGATTCGTTCTTGTGGTTCTGAATAGATCCCGATCAATCGAATAATTTCAACGTCCAAGCCGGTCTCTTCTTTCACTTCGCGCACGGCTGTTTGTGTGATCGACTCGCCAACCTCCAATCTCCCTCCTGGCATTCCCCACCATCCACAATCGGATCGTTGCTCCAAGAGTACCCACCCTCGTTCGTCACGGATAACCACACCAACACCAAGTCGCACAATCGTATTAGGACCCATGGATTGTGCGAACATTGGGGGATATGCGGTAGTGGACAGAGATTCATTAGACATTGGCATAGTAATTTTTCCTCAACACCGTATAGCACTTCTTTAATTCTAAAATTCCATCATCTAATGACCGTTTAGTCGTAAAGCCGGCTTCTAGAATTCTGGCATTTGAAACGATGTAATCTCGTTTATCTGGGTCTTCTCCAACGGGAGCCTCAAGGTAGAGAAAGTTTGGTAGATATTTTTGAATCCTTTGACAGAGTTCAATTTTTGAAATATTGGCATCATCCAATCCCAAGTTATATGGTCGCCCTTTCATCGAATCAAAATGTTCGATACCATAGATGAATGCCCTTGCCACATCTCGGACATGAATGTAGTTTCTCTTAAAATGTCCTTCAAATATCGTAACCGCACGATCGTGAATGGCGCGATACACAAAATCATTGACCAGTAAATCCATTCTCATTCTTGGTGAGGAACCAAACACCGTTGCGAGACGAAATGTCAGACTTGCCTCTCGATCAAGAACAACTTTTTCGGCCTTCACTTTTGTTTCCCCATAAAGAGTCAACGGACGTAACGGAGACTCTTCCGTGCAGTGCTGGCCACCTTCACCAATTCCATAGCCACTATTGGTGACAGGGAAGAGAATCATTTGCGAAGGTGATGCCAACTGACAAAGTAGCTGTATAGAGTCGAAGTTGGTCGATTGCGACCCCAGGCGATCTTGCTCACACAACGGAGCACCCACCAATGCAGCCAGTGGAATAAGACAATCTTTATCTTTAAGGATGTTTTTTAGTACACGTTCATCACGACAATCGGCACGAATAACCGTGAAATTCGCATTCGCGCAGCACTCCATTAGGCTGGACTGTCGATACAGGAAATTATCCAACACCGTGACATGATAGCCTTGCTCCAGCAATGCTGGAACCAAAATTGAACCAATGTAACCAGCTCCCCCTGTGACGAGTACCCTCAATGGCATATGTAACGTCCTTTATATAGGCTTCCTCGACGCAGGCTGCATAATAAGACATCAGCAATCGAGAGAGCCTTGAGGTTGAACCCCTTCCGTTCCTCTTGGATACAATTTCTGATCCACTTGCTCACAATGATTCACAGGTCACTTCTGATATGAGCAGATTCAAGACATGAATAGTTTGCACGATCACACACAACAAGAATTTCAACTTATTATCTACAAGC
Source organism: Nitrospirales bacterium (assembly GCA_021603905.1). Lineage (GTDB taxonomy): Bacteria > Nitrospirota > Nitrospiria > Nitrospirales > UBA8639 > JAGQKC01. The sequence goes on along the minus strand of BQIU01000007.1, from coordinate 26,839 downwards.
CTTTGAGAGGTTATATGAGCTTGAAAAATACACAACATCGAGACTTACTTGACTTGACAAGTATGTGTTCGACTTCGACTCCTCAGGCTTTATGTGACAGTAAACAATGAATTCATTCAAGTAATATGCCAATAAATAATACCTTTTATAAGGAATAGACTTCTTATTCATCCGTACACTTATCCTTCTTATTTCGAAAGTCGGCAATTTTTTCCTAGTTACTAGGAAAATAGACTAGCTTACACAAGGAGCAAGTCGATCTTTCCTACATTATGCGTCCCTGCGCAAAAGCAGGATTGATGTACAAGCAGATGTCTATAAGGAGAATACAAAAAGATTTTAGGACTGAGGACGAAGTCAAAACATGTTAGGAGCTGAGGGAAGGCGCGTGAACCGTCGGTCAACTCGATCAGAGAGTTAAGCTATAGTGGTATTTGTCACAACAACATGTCCGTTTTAGGTACGACACTTACCCGTGGATAGCAACCGGAACCGTATGGGGATCAAAACTAAGGATCGCGTTCTTCAAGTCAGCAAGGCCTTCAAGATCAGGGTGAAGAAGCTGTAATGCGTTCAACTGGGCTTGAGCATCATCTACCTTTCCAAGACGAAGGCTCACACTGGCCAACGCAAACCGCATGTCACCATTTGCCGGATTTCGTTCAAGAAATCGCGAGAGCATTGTCGACAACGATTCCCAGTCAGCTAACTCCGTGCCAGTGCGAAGCACCCAATTTATCGCCTCGGTATCATCAGGACGCTCATAGACCGTCTTTATGAAAACATCCCATGCCTTCCTCGTCTCTCCCATGCCTACGTAAGCCATCCCCATTCCGAGTTGAGCTTTTATTCGATCGCCATCATTCGTGATAACTTTCTCAAAAGATTCCTTGGCTTCGACAAAGTTTTTACATTGCATGAAATATACTCCTTGCAGATGCAGGACGAAACTTTCGTTTGGTGCGACTTCTAAGAGAGCAGAAAGATGTAAACTCGCTTCTTCCAAATTTCCTTGATTAAGTGCAAGACGAACTAACCTGGAACGCGCGTCTTGAGATTCTCCCACATGTAGAGCTTGCCGAAAAAACATATCGCCAAGTGCATGAAACCCTAAGGTATCACATATCGACCCTATCCAGACGACAACAGACGAGTCTTTCGGCCACGCTTCAAGATCACAAACCAATTGATGAATTTCATTGAGGAGGGACTCTCTTCTAATTTCCGACTTGTTCTCACGTCCGAATTCTTGAAGGAAACGTTGAAGCTGAGCGACTTTAGCCCAACTTGCGTACTCCTTTTCATCCTTTAACATCCTGTAGGATATAGAGAAATTTCCATCCTTCTCAGTCAACAGCACGGCCATCCCATCTTCAATCGCAATACAATCTTCATCAACTATGTACTTTTTATCCCATCGCTCTTTAAAGAGAGCGGCGTTGTCTTCCTCATATTCCTTTCTTCCAGGACTTTGGCTCTCTAAATGGTACATCCAACTTTCCGGCTGATACACAATCTTTCCGCCTTTCTCACCAATTTTCAAACATAAATCAGTATCCTCAAATCCATTTCTGTACGCTTCATCAAATCCCTCAACCTCATCAAAGAATTTTCGTTTGACTAGCATACATGCTGCCGTCACTGCATGAAGCTCACGTCGATGATTTGCACACCTTACATCTCCCTGCAAGTTTCCATAGATATGGTATGGGATCAGTAAACAACGAGAAATCACAACTCCTGCATGCTGAAGAGTCCCATCCTCAAACAACAGTTTACTGCCGACAATCGCAATATCGTTATCGGCCTCAGCTTCCTTGACCAAAACACTCAACCATTCGCGTTGCGGAATCGTGTCATTGTTAAGGAAAACAAGATATTTGCCACGAGCAGCTCTCGCCCCCTGATTACAGGCTTTGGCAAATCCCAAATTCTCTGTGTTTCGAATAATCTGTACATCTCCTTCTAAGGTTTCTAAGAAAGCCTCTGTCCCATCTGTGGAATTGTTATCTACTACTATTACTTCATAACTCACTCCATCCGTCACCATTGCCAATTGAGTTAGACATTGCTTGGTTAAGTCAACCTTGTTGTAAACTGGGATTACAATAGAACAGTCGAAGTTCACGGCTTGCGTCTGAGATATGCGTAGCGCGTATCGCTCTCGATGTTTTCGTCGAATTGAATTCAATTCTGGGGTTACGATATCATCTTGGTTTGACAACCCATCAGGTGAGAGCCAATACAAACCTGTGACTTCTGGAATATACATAAGATTATATTGTTCACCAATACGCAGCCAAAAATCCTGGTCACCGACCGCTCGAAACTGTTCGTCAAAATAACCAATTGTGTCATGAATGTCTTTCCGCCACATAGGATGAGGACCCACTCGACAATTATTGAGAAGGTCTTCAAAGCTATATGGAGGCCATTGGGTTTTACCGGAACGCGTATGGCATTCAAACGATTCATGCGGAATCCTAGTCAAATAGGTATCTCCATAGACCAAAGGAATTTCTTGATGTTCTTCTAACACATTCACCAAAATTTCATAGGCATTTTTTCTCAAACGATCATTCGTACTAAATGGAGTAATATATTTTCCACGAGCGGCTCGAATCGCTAAATTCCAAGCTGCATAGACCGTAATTCGTTCGGGAGTTCGTATGTACACAATATTGCCATAGCGTTCTTGATATTCCAGGACAATATCTTTTTCTTGTTGAGGCGATGCCGCGTCGACAACAATAATTTCCACTTGCTCTGCTAGCGATTGCCGTTCCAGGTCATCCAGACATTCGCGAATAAATTCAAATGCGTTATAGGTTGAAACAATGACTGAGATTAAGGGTTCACTCTTTTCGGTAGATACTAGAGCAACTCCCTCACCTATTATTTTTGTTTCTCGAGTGGTAAATAACGCATTGCCATGAGTCGGGGTCTGCTCCGACATAGGAGCATAGCCAGCAAAGATAAAATGTTCATGAAGGACTTTGCGTAGGTCTTGTAACGTCTTTGACCCTTCATATAATTCTTCAAGGCTCGCTTCAGCGTAGATAAGCTGAATATGTGAAAGTAAATCCTCGGATAAGGAAGAAAGAATTTGATATTCGGCCCCTTGAACATCAAGAAAGAGCATGTCAGGCTTTACGAGGTTATACTCTTGTATCACATGTTCTAAGTGACGACTTTCAATCGTTATTGTGTTGATATGATGTACAGAAGGAAAGATTTCTCGATGTTTCCCCATAGGCAACAATGAACTTGACTCACCTTGGTTGTCAGTCAGAAAAAACTCGACGGGCCCATCAGATTGTGAAATCGCATAGGGAAACACTTGGATTCGTGAATCGTGAACGGTGATTTTCTTGAGATAGGTATAACACTCAGGAATGGGTTCAAAAAGATAGATATGGTGAAGATTTGGCAACAGACGCTGTAGCATCGCTTGCTCTTGAAACAAATGAGCACCAATGATGTAGATCGTGTGAACTGTGTGAACAAGAGGATTGTTTTGAAGCGTACGAAATAACTCATATTGATCTTGGATCGTTTGATAGATGGAGCGTGAGCAATCCCCGACTGGCGTCTCTTTGAATTCAATGGTGTTCTGTTCTCTTCCAGTAGGACAGGTCTCCTCTTGCAGCCCTGCATCGACACGCTCTTGCACACCAGCAGTTTGTTCTGGACAATAGCAATTCCACTCAGAATCCATTGGGATAAGAATTTGAGGAATGTTTTTTGACTTCAAAGCATTCGCCAATTCAATCTTTGCAAAAATACAATGAGCGGTAGAAATCGTTTCCTCACTTCGCAGTCCGGAAGTAAATTCAGGAGAAATTGTTGTCAGGTTTCTCAGTGCTTGTGAAAGTGCAGAAATATACGGGAGATAACAAACTTGAAGAACCGAAAGATTCATCGGATAATGGAGATGGTCTACCGGAACAATTAATTCGGGACTTACAAAACGTAAAGCATGAAAATGATAAAAAATTACCGGAAGATCATTGACGCATGCCTCACCAAACTCATTTTTCCTAATGGCGTACTGCTCCTGATTCCATGGACCAAGTCCGCCTCCAATATGTTGCAGTTCCACGACCTGTTGAAATCTGGTTGACCAATCATCAAGGTACATCTGATCACCCAACTTGCCATCCTCATAGCGGCTAAAACACCATTCTAAACATCGTTCCCGCCACCATCTCAGAGCTTCTAGACCATGAGTGTCATTTCGAAAACAGAGTAGCCCAACATTATACTTTCCGTTATTTTGAGCTAGATGCAGCAAGGAAGAAGAAAATCGATGTTCATGAAGGAGAATCGACTGCTGATGAAGCTCTTGAAATATAGGGTCCGGTGATGAAAAGAAAAACAGATCTGCATCAACGTACGTCAGCACGTCAATCTCAGGGTACTGTTCAATAAGATATAAAATAATAGTCGGTGTCGTTGTCCAATAATATTCGACTAATGAGCGACTACTTTTTGTGGATACCAACCGATCATCCCTGTATTCAATTTGATGCAGTGGAACCGAAATGACATTCTCCAAATTCATTTTTTCTAAAATGGCACGACTCAACTCATCCATACACACCGCAAACAGAGTAAACTGATTTCGTTCGTGACGATGTAATGACTCAAGGAGTGCCAGAACTCGAACTAAATAGTTTTTATCAAAGTAGGTACAATAATATCGCTTCATGCATGCCCCTCAGTCCTACACCACTGTGTTAAAACGGAACAGATATGACGCACTTCCAGTTCTGTTAGTTCAGGATACATTGGCAAACTGAGATTTTTTTTGGACAATAATTCAGTGCAAGGCAAATACTCTTCACCTCGTAACCTTCCGGTATAGGCCGGTTGCTCATGAACAGACATTGGATAATGAATTGCTGTCCCAATTCCTTCTTTTTCTAAAAACTCTTTTACGCCTTCACGATCCTGACATTCAATAACGCACAGGTGCATGGCCGTCAGAGTTCCATCAATACTCTTTGGCGACACCAGTAAACAAGAGTTGATGGCCTTTTCATATCGTTGCGCAATACTTCGTCGACGAGCATTATCTGAGTCGAGAAAAGGCAGTTTGACTCGAAGAACCGCTGCCTGTATTTCATCTAACCGGGAGTTGACTCCAGGCCGGTTGCTCACAAATCGTGTTGTCCAACCATACTCACGAATCTGCCTTACGGTTTCAGCTGTTTCCTCTGAATTCGTGACAACGGCTCCTCCATCGCCAAGAGCACCAAGGTTCTTCGTAGGATAAAAACTAAATGCGGCAGCATCCCCATAGGATCCAACCTTCTTTCCAAGAATTTCTGCTCCATGTGCCTGCGCACAATCTTCAACAACCTTGAGACCCCATTTGCATGCCAGGGCATTAATATCTTCCATAGGTGCCGGCTGTCCAAAAAGATGCACAGGAACAATAGCTTTCGTTCGAGAAGTCACGAGTCCTTCGATCGTCTTGGGATCAAGACAACGCGTCTGCAAATCAACATCTGCTAAAACAGGAATAGCGCCAATCTGTTCAATGGCCGCAATGGTTGCGATAGCCGTATTCGCCACCGTAATCACTTCATGCCCTGGATTCACGCCAACACTTAGTAAGGCAAGAGCAAGAGCATCGGTACCATTACCCACACCGACACAAAAGTTCACCCCAAGAAATTTCGCGAATTCTCTTTCAAAGCGTTCAACCTCTTGACCTAAGATGTACCAGCCGCTCTCAAGTGTTCGAGAAATAGCCGCATCAATCTCTAATTTCCTAGCAAGATATTGAGCCTTGGGATTAGCGAACGGAATGACAAGCATGAATGGCACCTTGTTCCCAGTATGACTCCGCGAACTCTTGATAATAGACCAGTGTTCTTTTCAGACCCTCATGTAATGACACTCTGGGCTTCCACCCTAGACGAATCAGAATTTTTCGATAATCTCCGTAATAATCACCAATGTCGATATTTTTTCGGTCCGGGGGAAATGGAATATAGTCTTTGATTCCACTCCCATATGTGGAAAGAAGAAGGTCAGCTGTGTCAGTCAGAGAAATGGGATCATCGGAACCTAAATTGAAAATTTCGCCGTTTGCTTCTTCTGAAAGACCAGCGAGCAACAGCGCCTCAACAACATCATCGACATAATTAAAGTCTCGGACTTGTCTACCATCACCAAAAATCTCAATAGGTTTTCCTTCGATGATATGTTTGATCCATATTCCTAAAAACGTTTGCCTCGCATCTTTCACTCTCATTCTCGGTCCATAGGTATTGGTCAATCGAAGGACCACCGATCGAATGCTATAGGCAGAGTGATAGACAAGGTGATACCATTCCCCAGCCATTTTGTTGATCCCATTCACATCGACCGGTTGAAGGACATGCCGTTCATCAACAGGTAAATATTCTGGTATTCCGTACATTTGGCGTGTACTGGCGAACACGATTTTCACATCAGAATTCTGTTGGCGGCAGGCCTCTAAAATACATAGTTGGGCACGTGCGTTGATTTCTAAATCCTGATAGGGATTTGTCATGGAATCGAGATGACTCGTCTGCCCCGCCAAATTAAAGACATAATCCTGCCCTTTAACTAAATGTTTCAACGAATGTTCATCTCGTACATCGGAGATATTGACGTGAACCTGCTCTCGTACTGGTTGAATATTCCAAAGATTCCCACCGTATTCGGGGATTAAACTATCCACGATCGTCACCTGAGCTCCAAGCTTCACAAGGGAAATGGCAAGATTAGATCCTATGAACCCGAGCCCTCCGGTAATGAGAACACGCTTGGATGTAAATTTCTTAAATTGATTGTGGTGTTTTTCTGAATACATAGGTGACATCATAGTGGTCTGAATCGGGAACAGAAGCATACTCCAGTGCATGTATCAGGCTAAATCCCACATCAAAAAATTCCTCAAGAATTTTTTTTTCATTAAAGCGTAGCTCTACAGTTTCAACACCATAGGCATACTTTCGAAAATACTGAGTCGGATGTTGCTTACATACAGGGGTCCGATGGACCACAATAAAATTCTGAGCGACACGAGCTGTTTCACGAATATGCTCATAATATTCAGGAACGTGGAGAAGAATGCAGGAGGATATCGCAACATGAAATTGGTTATCTTCAAACGGAAGACAAGCGCCATCCGCTACATAAAAATCAGCGGAGGGATAATAATCCTTTGCCATTAAAATAAGAGGATCGGAATAATCGACACCGGTATAGCTAATCCGTTTCTTCAACAAATACTCTAAGACCTCATAGTAGTAACCGCTCGCACAACCAATTTCAAGAATCGAGGAATTGGAAATCACATAAGGCCGAAGACAATCTGCTAACACATCAAAGACGAGAGGAGATCTACCAGAATACATAGCGCGAAGTTCAGTTTGAACCAATGCTCTTTGCTTGCCTGGAATAGATTGATCTTTCCAAGCATTTTTCATCGAGACTGTAATTTGTGAATTTTCGATAGTTTCATACCCATAAGAAATACGGGACAAATCAGATGAAGATAAGTCAGCAGACTCACGTTGATATCGTAAATGACGGTCAAGGATTTCTGCTGTCTGAGCCATACGTATTGAGTAAGTGTGATCACGCAAGGTCCGAGCTTGTCCAGCTTGGGCAATCCTCTTCGCTTCATCTTGATGATGTAAGTAGAATCGAATAAGTTCTGCGCCTTCCTCTATCGATCGATACGCAACGACTTCTCGACCAACATCAAATAAATCTTGTAGATTTTCTTTGTAATCGGTAATCAAGAGAGCCCCGCACCCAGTCGCTTCAAACAGTCTCATGTTATTGGCATAATTCTCTGCTACATCAACATGATAATTCAGAGTAATGAATGAATCCTGAAGAAGAGCAAACATCTCTTTCCCCCAAGCTTCTCCGCAATACTGCCGATACATCCGAGAATCTGGAGTAAGAGGGGACATTTGGTATCCCCAGCACTTAAATGCCACAGCCCCTTGGAGTTGTTCCAAGAACTCCATCCGTCGGCTATGATCTGCTGAAATAGACCCGACAAAGGTCACATCATGTGTTCTCTTCGTCTGCATGTGTTCCTGAATTACCCGAGGATCAAAAGCTAAAGGTTGATAATATGCGGAGATACCCATTTTCCGAAATTCATTCACAAAATGAGGAAAAGACGAAAATAAAATATCAAACTGCTTTAAATCGATCTGTGAAGGTACTTTCGAAGCGATTTGTCCTACAATCAATTTTGTCAATGGGCGTATCGCAGAGATGAATGCAGACGTCGCCAGATTTAAATCTTGCAAATAGATAACATCTGGAGCAATTTCCTTTATCTGCTCGACAGCAATTTCTAATCCTTGACCTGCAATATTCTTTTCTAAAGCCCAGGCCTGTTGAAGCGAGGCACAATTCACGATGAGATCATGTGCCTCCCATCCACTTTGTATTAAAGCATGAGAATAAAAATTGCTGTCTCCGAAATACTCAGTTTGCAAGGAGTCTTTTTGTGCTTGATACGAACGAGAATGTAAATCTAACGCCTTAGAATAGTGCGCCTCCAAAAACCCTGGATAATAGGTATTGAGAAAGACACATCGAGCCTTAGTATTTCGAGATGATCTGATTATCTGATTCTCGACTTGAACTCCTGTATGACCTTTTACATTTTCCACATAATTTTCATTTATATATTGGGAAACAAACTGCGTTGGGAGAGATAACAAATCATTCGATTGCTCACCTTGGGACTCCCTTCCAATCCATGTTAAAAATTCCCGTGCGTACGAATACTGCGTTAATGGTTGATGCGGAATTCGTCCAACCATGAGCCCTTTTCCAATCCATAAAATGCCCTCGACTTCTAAGTAACCATAACGACTCCACCATTCAGTGATAGCTAACTCGCTATCGCGCAAACCATCATCCATATACACCACAGCACCAGGTTTTAATAAACTTTGCACCAACAGCAAAGTACCAATTCTCTCTCCATAATTTGCAGCTGGTCCATCAATTAACAGAAAATCTATTTGGATATTACCTAAAAAACTTTGAAGCTCTGACATGGGCAACAGGCAGCAATTGGTAGAAATTTGATCCAACACTTGCAACCCAAGAGGAGCGTGAAATATTTTCACGAACTTCGCTAACTGATATTTTTCTAAAAGCTCGATAGTATTGTTAATATGACTAACGTCTTGTTCAATGCTATAAACTACCGGAGAGGAAGCCGTAGGATATAAAGCAGCCATAGCCTGTGCTAAGACAATCGTGCTGACACCACTACCAAACTCCAAGATAGCTTTGGGTTGTCTTTTGGCAATATCCACGAACAAGAATTCAATAGTTTCAACGTCTAAAGACCACTCGCCTAATCGTATCCCCTTAAGAATCGATTGAAGTTTTTGAGATGTAAGTTGCTCTCCCAACCCAATGGTCTTCCCTGGAATCGGCATGAGCAAATCAGGGCATGACTGTTGTTCTGACAAGAGTCTTCGTAGCTTCAAACAGGCCGACAGAGGCATTGGGGTTTCATGGAAGGCCTTGACGGCACCTTCTATGATTTCCGGGATGTTCCTAGTGAAATTTCCCTGTGACATGTCAATGGTCATTCAAGAAAAGTAATCTCTCGGTTTTTTAAAGGGCTTCTGACAAAACGCATAAGAGCCCAATATTGGAATAGATATGTCTGGATTTGCAGGATCAGCAATTCCATGCCCTGCATGATATTGAACGTGAAAATTCCCTTCGAGATGTTCAAACCCTGATTTGGTGTGTATGGTTTTCAAGGCATCTGGCGAAAAGCGCCAATTATCTCGCGTATTATGAATAGGAAACATAAACGGGACAGAGGTGAAGAGATATCCACCGGGACGAAGAATTTGAAAAAGCGCATCACTACAGACAAAGGGGTCAATAACATGCTCCAGCACTGAAACCAACATCACCATATTAAATGCTTCCGAATAACGTTGCGGAAGATCCTCTATGGCCGGATCACCAGATTCAGGATTAAGGATTTGATAGTTGGGATCAATGAAACTCCAAGGCCTCGCGATATTGACATACCGATCAATTTGATTCGCATGGGGCACCACAATATTTCGAGACTGACCATTTACTAGGGTAGAAATTCTATGAGCTTTTTGCGCTGAGACTTCATAGTCGGCAATACAGGGTTTTTCTAGACCCCCAGCGTCCAATAATGGTCCCTGAAAATTAAATCGTTCATGCAGATGAGCCATGATCTCAATATCTTTTTTCCACATTCGATCCTCAATAACTCGGTCTACTCTTGCATGTTCTATTATTTTCTATAAGAGATACATCATACATGTACAAGTCCCTTCGACTACGCATAAAATTCCAACAGATGTGGCGATTTCACTGAGGGTTCATTATGAAACACTCGCTAACGAAGGGGTCTTAAACTTAGCTCCCTGACCGGCTCCTTGCATACGATCAGTCAACCATTTGGCAAACGATAAGGCGCAGGTCATTCCCGGTTCCACCATATTCAAGACATGAATGGACCGCGCAGTTGATTCAACCACCAGATCGTTAACGAACTCCCCGTCTGATCGGATTAACTGTGGAGTAATACCGACTCGGCTGCCAAGCGATAAGTCTTCCAGATGTAACCCTTCCACCACCTTACAGGCTTCTTTCCAGAAATACTGTTGTGTCAAGATATGGCTGTCATGTTTCCAAGCAAGGCGAAGCAGCTTACGATTTCGAAATACCGATTTCCAGACTGCTTGCCGACTCGCTAATCTTGCCATAGCGCCGAAACGACGATGTCTCCGTTGATAGGATTCCTGTTCAAAGTCTGGAACCGCACTCGGCCCGACGAGGACAGAACCATGAACGGTAGGCGTGATATGCACACCCAAAAAAGGCGATGAGAAATCTTGAATGGGATAAATGATCGACTGAGTTAACGGAGGGCCGGATCGCGTAATAGTAAAATAAATTCCGCGTAACGGTATCATAAAATATTCGTTACCGACTCCCAACACATGCGCGAGGCGATTTGCCTGCAAACCCGCACAATTGACGACAATCTCTGAAGTGTACTGTCCATCAAGCGTGAAAACATGGACCGCGTCCTCACGTTCCTGAATATCGACAACCTCTTGCCAATACTGGATCTGAGCACCAGACCTGGTCGCATCATCCGCAAGAGCCTTCGTCAAGCCTCGTGAATCAATAATGGCACCAGTCGGAGAATACAATGCGGTATGCCCATGAATACTTGCTTCATTCTTTTTTGCGTGTGACACGGGAATGAGTTGCAAATCTTGCACGCCATTTCGATCACCTCTTCCCTTTAAGCCTTCCAACACTGAAACTTGTGACTCATCCGATGCCACCACGTACGTACCAACTTGCGCATATGGAATCCGTCGTGACTCAGCATATTTCCGAATGGCATGATGACCTTCGACACAGAGACGCGCAGCTAACGATCCAGGCTCTTGATGAAATCCGGAATGAACAATTCCACTGTTTCGTCCGCTCGCGTGAAGACCAACATCAGGTTCTTTTTCCAGGAGTACAACCGTTCGACGTTGTGCGGCCAAGCTACGTGCAATGGCACACCCCAGTACCCCACCTCCAATAATAATGACATCAATGGTTTTATGGATCATCCCGCTCAAAACGATTCAAGACCTATGCCACTAAGGACATGGATATTTGACTAATGTTTTAGCGGCACAAAAGGTGAAAGCGTGAAATCACTGATAGAGAAGGAAATTTCTGCCTATACAGGAGGGTAGGAAATGTCGGAGAAACTCGACATCATACAAGTTCATCACGAAACAAGGAATATGGCATACAAGCTGGAAACAAGAACAAGGAGAAAAACACTCAGAGGAACGGATTCAAGTTGGAGGTAATTTTCGTTGAGAAAATTTGGTTTGCTTAGGAAGGATTCGAGCTTGTTCGGGATCAGCGGAAATCGCGTTTAAGTTTTCTTGTCGAACCGCTTCATAAAGTTCTTCTCGCAGCACTCTCGTGTCTGCAGGACATTCAATACCGATTCGAACTTGTCCACCTTTCACTTGCACGAGCACAATTCGAATATCTTCGCCTATCCGAATAGCTTCATCTTTTTTTCTTGTGAGTATTAACATCAGCCTTCCATGGCACGCTGCAAAGTTTCAGCCGAACATCTCTTTTCCTTATAATTCAAACCACGATTACACTGTAGACACACTATCGTCACGTCCAGATCAATATTTAGTACACTCTCACTCAAGTCTTCATCGCCCCTTGGACACAAACACTGGCCGACTCTTCCACTTCTTGCCCATCCGGTAAGAGCGGAACGTGCAAGGGTATGGATTCATGCAGAATAATTTGCTTTCCAATTCTGGTACTGAGATTTACCACAATGGGCGCACGAAAATTGGCAGTTGCTTGGTCCGGTCTTCCTGGAGGAATTGTGACAATCACTGAAATAGAAATTTGATCATCACCCTTCAGATCCAAATCCATCACACTTTCTGCTGTAATATGCTGAGCAAAGTTAGGCTCTAAGACATCCGCTGGCAACATCACAACGGCTAAGGTCTCATCATCGAGTGATTGAAGCCATTGGTACTCTGAGTCTTGTTCAACGTCAAACACCACGTAGCGGGAATGATTGGGTAATCCCACCAGCCCAGAAGGGAACGTCACTATAGACTCTTGCGTTACCTCAACTTCGCCAAAACGACTGGTTACCACCTTCATAATATTCCTCTATTGACATGATATCATGTATGGACAAGATGAGTTTGAATTCTTTCTTCCCATACATATCGCGGCTTTATCTACAATTTATCGGTTGTTATGTCAAAGAAGTTAAATGGTTATTCTCCCTACGCGCCCTCTAATGTAGAGCAATTCTTATTGCTGGAGCAACATTAAGGATCAATAAACCATAGCTGAGGCACTTTTTTGCTGTAACATGACACGTACACATTGACGAAACCGTTGAGGTTTCACGGGCAACGCCAGATACCCACCAACATGAAACTCCTCACAAATGCGTTCGGCTTCAGATTCGGGATAGTGAGAAGAAATGGCCAACGTCGTCATTGTTTGATATGGTGACCATTGACGTTCTTGGGGAAACGGCCACGAATGCCCCTTGAGCGTCTGTAGATCGATGACAACTCCGTCAATATCGGCTCGAACGTCACAGACATTCAAGGCATCCTCCAGACAACCACAGCTGATAATTTCCTCATCTGGCGATTCCAAAAGCATACTGAGAAGAGACAACTGCAGAGGATCCTGATGAATAACCAGTATGTTCACCATTATGAATCATGCCTTGGAACAATCATATTCTCAGGCTGGCTCACCTGATCGTACTCAATGAATTCGATCCCATTCCGTCCACTACTCTTTACTAAATATAAGGCATTGTCCGCTGCGTTTATGAGCGACCGGACGTCATCAGAAAATGGCGGCTCCCATGTGGTGACCCCCTGACTCACCGTAATGGCAATGGCAGAATCGGAAACCCTAATTGGCTCGTCCAGGAGAGAGGCTTGTATCCGCTCCGCCTGCTTCATCGCGGTCGACGCGTCACTCCCGGGCAGGACAATAAGAAACTCTTCTCCCCCATATCGTCCAATCGCATCATAAGGGCGAAGACACTCATGAAACCGTCTGGTCGTCTCGACCAACACATAATCGCCAGCTAAATGACCATAAGTGTCATTCACCTGTTTAAATTCATCAAGGTCGACCATAATCAAACTTAATGGAAGGCTATCTCGTTGAGCACGTGCCAATTCCCGATGAAGATAATCCATAATGGCACCATGGTTTAATGACTTGGTCAAGGGATCTTGCATGGCTTGGACTCGCAGTGTTTCGCGAGCCGAAATGAGCTGGGCTTGTAAATCCACGATCCGCTTTCCCGAACGAAGCCGTGCTTCCAATTCGCCCAAATGAAACGGCTTACACAAATAATCATCTGCCCCAGCTTCAAGCCCGGCAATCAGATCTTGGGTTTCATCTCTCCCCGTTAATAAAATTACGTACACGTATGGATCGCCTGAGCGAGCTCGAACTTTCTGGCACACCTGCACACCATCAAGCCCAGGCATCATCCAATCAAGTATGGCCACCTGTGGGAGATCATCAGACTGCAAAATTTTCCAGGCCTCTTCACCATCGCTACACGTGACGACTTCATGTCCCCACTGTTGCATACGATAAACCACCATGTGCAATGTCAGAGGATCATCATCAGCCACTAAGACTCGCATACAACCTTTTCCTTTGAGAATGACGTATCAAGTTTCAGAAAGACAGCAGAAGGAAAGATAGAAATCCACGTCCCAATGCGCTGTCAGTGAGACATAGCACCTCACGATACACTTCGGGAATGGTTTCACTGTATCACTCATGCATTAATCAATTAATGTCTGTATTGGACTTATCGGAGAAGAAGACCGGAATCTAAAGGAGCGAAAACAGAGATCTCGAGATACAATCGCTTAACGAAGGAAGTTAAGAAGACTGGTTTCAAATTGACGAGTGAGTACAGACAACGAAGCTTGAAGGTTCACTTGAAATGAGGAAAGTTCTGTCGCGACCTTGGCAAAATCCGCATCTTCATAATCGGATCGAAGTGAATCAATCGTGAGATGAACGAGACTCAAACTTTCCTTCACCGTATCTAATCGATTCACTCGTGCCCCCACATCAGCCCGAGCGTTGTTCACTTGAGATAAAGCCGTATCAAGAGTAGCAATAGCCGTTTCAATTCCATCGACATCATTGGTCGCTAAGGCTTGATGAAAATCCTGAAAGACGGTAAAAAGATCCACGGTTGGTCCGGAAAAAACTCGATCACCGGCCACATTGGAACTCACAGTTTTGCCGTCTCCAATTTCGACGGCGACATCGTTCGAATCTCCTTGATAGGTATACCCTGACCTGGCATAAAAGACATCACCTGCTGATGGTGCGCCCCCTAAGGTCACGGTTAACCCGTCAAAAGCCAGCGGACTCCCTGCTCCAGAAACTTCAGTCTCTCCGGTTGTCAGATTCAACACATCAAAGTTCGTCCCATTATATTGAATTTCATACAGATGAGGTTCAAGCGCCGCTGCCGTTGACACAACACCCGACACGGTTCCACTGCCAGCATTATTCGCACCCAATGACGTAGTGACCGAGCCCAGGATATAGGGATCGACCTGCGTTTCATGACCAGCAAAAATGGAACGACCATTTACTTGGGTGTTCGCCAGGCCAGAAAGCGATTGAAACAATTGGTTGACTTCTTTTCCGATATTGGCCCGCTCCACATCGGAGTTGGTATCATTTCGTGCTTGAATAGCGAGCTCCCGGCCTCGCTGGATCGCATTGCCCGCCGTCACAAACGTGCTTTCGGAAATCGAAAGACGTCCAATGCCTTCATTGACGGAAAACAGTCGCCGGTCCGTTGTCTGTAGAGTATTTTTGAACTGACTAATTCGCTCAGTCGCCGCCGGATCGTCAGAAGGCCGATTCACTCGTTTCCCGGAAGATATTTGTTCTTGCCGGTCAAAAATACCCTGCCGTACATTCTGCACAGCCGTCAATAATGCCTGTGTCTGTTGCCGATCTGTGACTCGCATGGCATACACTCCAACAGAATTTCAATTAACGATTCATCTTCATGAAACATCAATAGGACTTATCGGCCTAACGCCAACACCGTTTGCAGCAATTCATCCGCAACATTAATCAGACGCGCCGATGCCTCGAACGCTCGTTGAAAACTCAAGAGATGGGTCAATTCTTCATCCAAGGACACCCCTGACACCCCCTCACGAAATGTCTCGACTTGTTCCGTTTCAGCTTCTTTCGCCGTCAGGGAAAAACTGACTTCGCGTGTTGTACTACCAACATTACCTGCAGTAATCGCATGATAATCATTGAGCGTTGTACTACCTAATGTGTTTTGTCTTGCCGTATGAATATCCACGAGCGCCAAAGCATTCAAATTGTTTCCAGGCACCCCTGCCGCCGTGGAAGATGCAGAAATGTCATCGGTATTGGTAATAGCCACAGCTAGATTGGCAGCCGCCCCTTTATGCGCACTCACCGTAAACACATCATCGGCAGCAGGGGCTCCAGTGTCATTGGTAATCACCACCGTCAGACCGTCAAACACAATGTTATTGGCGGACGTATAGGGTTGACCACTGAGGACGGTAGTTCCGTTTGTCGTATCACGCACATTAAAAGTCGTGGCATTGGTAAAGGCAATTTCATAATTACTAAATGTCAAAGAGCTCGCGGTGGAGACCGCCACCGAGGTTCCTGCCGCTCCGCCGGTATTCAGGTCATTCGCCACAGGAGCTTCAGGACTGAGTGCCGAAAAGAATAGGTTCCCAGTGTCACCATCGAGATCATAGCCCGCCTCGTGCTGCTGATTAAATTCGTTCACCAACACGGCAACGGAACGATCTAAGCGATCCTCGAAATTAACGATATCCGTATCACGAAGCGTCACAAGACCATTAACCCGTCCGCCATTGATTCTCGAGGTGATGGCCAAAGTTGTCTCATCACTCCGAACGATGGAAATATCATTAAACGGCGCATTATCAGCATCTGGAGTTTGGACAAGGGTATTGGCGTGATTTCCACTGACTAAGAGATGACCACCAACCATGATCGCTAACCCATCTCGCATTTCCACTTCCGACACCTCAACAAGTTCGGCCATTTCATTGACACGTACTTGACGTTGATCACGGAGATCGTGAGCGGCCCCGCCGCTGGCTTCCGCGTGATAAATCGAATCGTTCAATGTCGCAATTTGCGAGGCTAATCCGTTGACCGTCGTCAAATGTCGAGCAATCTCTCCATCAGCATCCCGACGAATTTGATCGAGCGTCCCTGCAGCCCGATTCACTTCATCAGTCAACGAATCGGCTTTTCCCAGCAGCACCGTTCGTTGAACGGCCCCTTCAGGGTTCGTGCCCACATCTCGTACGGCATTGAAAAAATCAGTCAAACCATGTCCGACTCCATTACTGTCACCCTCAGTAAATACCCCATCGGCTTGAAGCAGATAGTTGTGTCGTGCATCAAGTCGTCCCACATCTTCCTTCAACTTCGTGATTTGTCGCTCGAGAAATACATCAACATTTCGTCGAATATCGTTGACTCGTACACCAGACGCTTCTTGACCATTCGCGGGTGATGCGGCTTCAAGGACGACTTCCTGACGGGAATAACCTTTGGTCTCGATGTTACTGATATTGTGAGACACCGTGGCCAAACCCTGTTGATGCGCACGGATTCCGGTTCTTCCGATCTCAAACAGTTGTCCAATCCCAGCCATTCGTCCCTATCCTTCCACATTCAGCGAAGTGGTCGCTGAGGAAAACATTAAACACCCAGATTCCCCATACAACGGTTTTACGCCTAACCCTTCATGCACAACATGCATCGCATCACGCACAATTTGAAGTCCTCGACTGATTAATCCCGTGTTCTGTTCACTGAGGGCCTTGACCTGTTGACCAACGGCGACAAGTTGTTTCAACGCCTGTTGCGCAGGTGCAGCCTCAGGCGAGGTCGACTGAGCCACCCATGCCAGCGGTTCTTCAAAGGCCGTAGTCTGTTGTAGTTTCTTCACACATGCCACACGTTCCTCTTCTATGGATCGGATGCGAATCAAGACCACTTCTTTCCGGCGAGAGACATCGAGTAGCGCTAAATAGTCAGACTGACAGAGAACTGACCGTTCTTCATGAAGCAATTCCGTTAAATGCTCGTAGGCGAGACACTCATCTTGAAAAAGGAGACGAAGCCGCTCCCAGCCACTTGTTGATGCCATTAGACACACCTTTCAGTTCCGAAGAGTTAGGAAACAGCCAGCGCATTGAGTATCGTGTCACGCGACAACGCATCAGCAACCTGCTCAGAACTGGCCAGTGACTGATGGCTTTCAATAGCTTCCCGCAAAGCCTGCACTCGGTCAGGACGAATATCGGGCTCTTGCACTCCCTGCTTTGTGAGATCTCGAACTTCTTGAGCAAAGGTCGATAGGGCCACATCATCATACGTGCGGCCTCCTGACACGTGGTTCGACTGACGTTGATCATTGGGGGCAACCGCTTTAGGCTGGATTGCGGTAAACAAGCGACCCAGCTCACCAGTCGGATCCAGACTGGGAATAGTCATAAGTACCTCGCCTCCTTCTATAACACTATATCGGAGACTATGAGCCAGAACTTAACTAGTTATCGACAAACAATGACGAACGACTAGGTTTTGAGAGAAGCCTGCGATAACGATTGAGGTGGGAGAGGTTGAGAAGGTGCTTCCGCCAATGAAGCCAGCATAAAGTCAGCGAGACCTATTCCCCCGGATTGTGCAGCTCTTTTCGCGATTTCTTCATCATAAAACGAATGATACGTCTCCCCCATAGGATTGGCCGTCAAACTCTCCTTGGGAACCGTTTCTCTCATCGCTTTCATTAGATAGGCTAAGAAATAGCTTTCGTACTCTTGGGCGGCCTGTCGTACGTCTTCAGGATTGCGCGACTTCTGAAGATTCTCAAGCCGTGCGGTCTCAAGCGTGTCAATGGGCGAAATATGTGTCGAACCGATTATTCCGTCTACCACGATTCAAAACTCCTTTCGTCACTCACGACCTTCGAACTTGCCTTCCAATGTTTATCTCGTACTCCTCGTTTCTTCATTTTTCCGTTTTTTAAATCATCTCCATGTCGGCCTGAAGTGCACCTGCCGCTTTGGCTGCTGTCAGAACCGCCACGAGATCCCGCGGAGAGACACCGATAAAATTCAAGGCTTTGACGAGATCGCCTAACGTGACCGATTGATCAATTTGAATAACCTGTCCAGATTCTTCTTCAACCGTCGTCTCAGATTCAGCGGTCACAACTGTTTCACCAGCAGCACCACCAATGAGGCCTGGTGCTTCTGGTTGCGAGACATCAAATTCCGTTTTGATCTTAATCGTCAAACTTCCATGCGATATGGCCATACTCGATAATCGCACATGTTCACCCATGACAATCGTTCCCGTCCGTTCATTCACCACAACCTTGGCCCGAACGTCAACATCCACATCCAGCCCTTCCACAGCCGCGATTAATTGAACAATTTTGCCTTGAAATGTTTTTGGCATCACAACCTTCACTTGACCGGAACTCACCGGCAACGCCACTCCTGACCCAAAATGGGTGTTAATAGCATCCGCGACACGAAGCGAGGTTGTAAAATCAGCTTCCCGGATACTCAACGAAAAGGCTTTCCACTTTTCAATGCTCAGATCCACAGCTTTTTCAACAATGGCTCCACTCGGGACAATCCCACCAGACTGTTGATTTTTAGTCACCGATGTACCGGATGCACCAGCCTCAAACCCAGAAGTAGAAATCGGACCTTGTGCAACGGCATACACCTGCTGGTTTGGAGCTTTTAATGGGGTCAGCAATAATGTTCCCCCCTTAAGACTCTTCGCATTGGCCAACGAAGAAACCTGAATATCTAATTTCATTCCAGGTCGAGCAAATGGTGGAAGTTTGGCCGTCACCATGACAGAAGCGGTATTTTTTGTAAGTAACTGAATCGGATTCACTTTGAGATTAATGCCCATCGAATTCAGCATGGAAAGAATGGCCTGAGCCGTAAACTGCCCACCGACGACGGAATCCCCGGTACGATCCAGACCAACAACTAATCCATAGCCGATTAGTTGGTTTTCACGTACTCCCTCAATCGACGCAATATCTTTTATCCGGGCCGCATCTCCCGTCAGAGGGATGAGAATACAAAGAAATGTCATGAGCATCGCTTGGGCAAAGCCCACAGACGATCGGGAGTTACCTGAGCAACCGTTACTCGCACAACGTCTCATAGTGTATCAATGACCTTTCACGATCATTAAAATGGAATGATCCAATCGAGAATTCTGACTAACCAACCCGGGCGTTGCACATCATCCACCACGCCGAGTCCGGTGTATTCGATTTTGGCTTCAGCAATCGCAGAAGAAATAACAGTATTAGTCGTGTCCAAATCAATACGTCGGACAATCCCCTTCAGAATCATTGTCTGTTTTTCACTATTCACCGTCACTTCTCTTCGCCCCGTAATCCTCAGGTCTCCGTTTGGCAAGACCTCGGTCACTCGTGTCGCAATCGTACCGGTTAAGGTGTCTTCACGACTTGTTGACCCACTGCCCTCAAATTCATTTTCCGTACTCGAATCAAGACCGAGTCCTTCTATGAAGGTCGAGGCAAAATTATTAAAACCGAAGATCGAACCACCAATCGAGTTTCTATAAGTCGATTCACGGTCAGCCGTGGTATTCGCCGACTTGGACCCTCGGTGCTGTTCGACAATTTCAACTATCACGATGTCACCAATACGGCTCGCTCGTCGATCTTCAAATAAATATGCACGGCCATTTTCTTCTTGCCACAACGAACCTGTTGTTTCAGGAAGCGTCAAAGGCGGTTGCTCAAATGTCTCGTCTTCAACTTTCTGAGTAGGCTGGGGCGGAGCCGCGCATCCGTAGACCATTGTTATCAACCCCACAATAAGAATCACACGTGGCTTCGGACATTTCAGTGTGTGAAAGGCACTCAAAATCTGACCTCGACGACTCCTGCAGACCGTACCATAGCCAGAACATCACGACCCGATGTTTGATTCATGACCGTGATGAGTTCTCCAGATTGCCCGGAAGCTTTCGCCACACCGAGCGTTTGAACAAAAAGCCCTCCACGCCTTACCTCAATCATTACGCGATCGCCTTTGTGAACGAGCGGTGGCTCAGCGACAAACGAAGACCGAAGCGGTTGATGAGGCGGCAAAGAACGTGTGGCTTGCTTTCCAATAATGTTCTTGGGATCCATCAGAACATCTTGATTCAATGTTCGAAGATTCACGGATCTTTTCATGAGATCCTTTGAAGCCAACACTTCGTAGACTTTAATCCAACGCACAGGCGTCATCACCTCAACACGAGCGGTCACTGAGGCCACCACACTCACAGTCTTAATTAATTGAGAATCAACCGTGATTTGCACACGAAACGCCCGACGGCCCGTTAAATGGCTAAATCGATCATTCTGAACATCCAACACCAAGCGTCCGACAGGTACTTCAATGGACTTTTTGGGAAACAATACCTGAACCTCTAAATTCATATTTTTCGAATCAATATGTGCTTGCAGTTCATTCATAATCGTCTGCTGGAGCTGTCTCACCTCCACCTGCTGAATCTCAGTCTGTGGGCCTACGGTCTTAGCAAAGACCGACTCACTAGAGACAATATTCGGCACACTCAAGTACAGACTCAGGAACAAGCTACACATCAGGGTTCGCTTCATATCTTACCG
This sequence comes from Nitrospirales bacterium, assembly GCA_021603905.1. Classification (GTDB taxonomy): domain Bacteria; phylum Nitrospirota; class Nitrospiria; order Nitrospirales; family UBA8639; genus JAGQKC01. Next base: position 5,448 of record BQIU01000007.1, on the reverse strand, counting down.
CCTTAGATTATTCGCCACTTGCATCATGTCATCTGACGCTTGAATGGCCTTGGCATTCAGTTCATAACTTCGTTGCGCAATGATCATATTGACCATTTCATCAGCGATATTGACATTCGAGGTTTCGAGAAATCCTTGCTGAATGAGGCCAAAACCTGTCGAAAATCCTGGAGTCCCTTGCTGGGCTGGACCGGAAGCCGCACTTTCAATAAACAAATTATCACCTTGAGCGACAAGACCAGCAGGATTATCAAATCGAACGGTCTGGATCTGCCCAATCTGTGTCGAGGTCGCGACACCAGGCAGCAGAGCGGAGACGGTGCCATCTTTACCAATGTCAATTTTCAAAGTACCTGAAGGAACTGTGATTGATGGAACGAGCGTATCCCCATCTCCCGTCACGACAGTCCCAGTACTGTCTTGTTTAAACGAACCACCCCGGGTATACATGGTCGTGCCGTCAGGACGGGTCACTTGAAACATTCCGCGTCCTTCGATTGCCAGATCCAAATCATTAAACGTTTGCTTTAGGTTTCCTTGAACGAATTCTTTCGATACGGTCACGGGACGAACGCCAAGCCCGACCTGAATTCCCACAGGAAACACGCCAACCGTTGACGCACTAGACCCTGGTAATCGTTGAATTTGGTAGAGTAAATCGGCAAACTCTGCACGTCCTCTCTTGAACCCCGTTGTATTCACGTTGGCTAAATTATGCGCAATCGTATCGATATTTAATTGCTGAGCAAACATGCCCGTCGCCGCGGTATGCATGGCACGAATCATATTGATTTCTCCTCTGACATTTCAGACATCAACTCAAGACCTCAATTGCATTCTCAAACTCATGGGAAACATTCTTCACAAGAAAACCCACGCATCACCCATCGCTTACCCTTGAACCCGCGCGACCTGAATCACTTGACTGGCTAATTCATCCATCGTCTGAATGGCCTTTTGCATTTGCTCATACGCCCGCGTCACTTTAATCAACTCCACCATATCCATGCCCGGATTAATATTGGATTTCTCTAACATTCCCTGTTGAATCGAGGTATTCGTCGCAACTTGAACTTGTTTTGGGATAATCCAGTATAAATCGCCAGCCTTGACAGGAGTCGTCGTTGGGGGAAGTGTTTCAACTCGTAATTGGCCAACAACAGTATTATTGACACTCACTTCACCATTTCGATCGATAGCAACCTCTCCCGGTGGAACCTTAATTGATCCCGCTTTCCCTAATACTGGGTCTCCCGTGTGAGTGATGATTTCACCATTTTCATTTTGAAAGAGACGCCCACCTCGAAAATGCCGATCGCCATCAGCCGTCTTGACCACCAGAAATCCTGGTCCGTTGAGTGCGACATCCAATGTTCTACCAGTTTGTTCGAGTGCGCCTTGAGCAACTTCCGGGATAATTCTCCCAACGCGAGGAAACAAATCCATGCCTGCGATTGGCCGGCCAGATACGCTACCCAGAATGGTTTCAAACACAGGTTTGTCTTTCTTATACCCCGTAGTATTGACGTTGCCTATATTATGAGAAAGCACTTCCAACCGTCGTTCAAAAGAGATAGCCCCAGCTAACGGCGGATAAATACCACGATTCATAGTCTTCTCCTGAGAAAATTATTCTGAAGACTATCGAAGCAACGGACATGCCAAGGTAGAAAAATATGAAAGATGAAGGGACAGAGATGGGAAAAGAGGTAAGAAAGTCGTGAAAGATTAGGCAAATGTCTTCATACAGTCCAATACCTCCAGAATCACACGTGGGTTTCTTCTAATGTGAATTCTGACATGTATTTTGTATTTAATCATTCATGAGGAAAAACTTGCCGACTCAAGGGTCTTGTCTACCCATCAAGCCACATCGATTCATGAGAGAAAGGGTCTACACAAAACGCGAGCTCTTGGAGAAAGTGTCTGCAGGTATCGATATATTAGGGATTGACGAAGGGATTTCGTGGCAGCGTCGGGGCATGGGTATGGCGAAGAATGACAATTTCAACCCGACGATTGGCGCTTCGACCTTTGGCCGTATCATTCGAGGCGACAGGACGATAGCCAGCATAGCTTATGGCGGAAAATCGCTGAGGATCTAAACCGCGAACATCGGTAAAATATCGAACGAGAACACTTGCCCGTGAGGCCGACAACTCCCAATTCGAAGGAAAAGCCGCAGCACGAATTGGGACAGAATCAGAATGACCTTCGACACTAATATAATTGGGCAGATCTTTCACCAATCCCGAGATCAGGTCTAAAAATTCCTTGACCCCAGGACGAATACTGGCACTTCCGCTAGCAAACAATGCGTCATCAGAAATACGAATATTCAACCCTCGCTTCCCTGACGTCACTGATACCCCATCTGGAAGTTTCGTGCTCTGTATCGCGTTCGCAATCTTTACATACGCACGAACGTTTAGTTTAATTTTCGACTGTTCTTTTGTCAGTACTTCTTTACGTTTGGCAAATGGCAATTCAACAATCGTTGGACTTCCCACTGGCTTATGATTGCTGAATGCACTAACCAACGACTCACTCAACGTCCGATATTTTCCTTCATTGACAGAGGATACCGCATACATCACCACAAAGAACGCAAAGAGCAACGTGATAAAATCAGCATACGACACCAGCCAGCGTTCATGGTTTTCATGTTCTTCGTGTTTCTTTTTCAACGAAATGACCTCTTCATGTATGGGGTACGACTCATCCAGCTTTTTTCCGCTCGGCTTCAGAGAGAAATCCACTCAACTTTTCCTCTATCATGCGAGGATTCTCCCCTTGCGCGACCGAGACAAGCCCTTCAATCACCATGAGTTTTCCAACAATCATCTCTTTGGCCTTTAATTTGATTTTTCCCCCAAAGGGAAGAAAAATGAGATTCGCCCCTCCCACTCCATAAATCGTAGCCACGAATGCCACGGCAATACCACCGCCCAACGAAGAAGGGTCCGCTAAGTTTTCCATCACATGAATCAAGCCCATCACAGCTCCGAGAATGCCAACGGTTGGAGCATAACTCCCAAACGCTTCCCACACCTTGCCTGCCAAGGTATATTCTTCTTCAAACATACCGACTTCTACTTCAAGAATCTCTCGAATTTTGGGAGGCTCCGTACCATCAACCACCAACTGAACCCCTTTCGCCATGAGCGGGTCCGTAATACTTTTAATTTGTCCTTCCAACGCTAATAACCCCTGCTTCCGGCTCACATTTCCCAATTCGACAATCTGTGCGATAATCCCTTTTTGATCGACAGAGACATTACCGAACACCATCCCCACACTACTCATGGCTTTCATGAAAATGGACATCGGATAGTTGATCATCACCGCCCCAATCGTTCCACCAAATACGATTAGTGCGGCGGTGGGCTGGACGATTGAGCTAATATGGCCACCTTCTAGCACCTGTCCACCAAGAATTGAAACGGCTGCGACCACGAGCCCAACGACTGTCAGTATATCCATGGCTTACGATCCTAAAAAATTAACTGCCTGTCCCCACACCAAGAATTTGGCCAAGATCAAGTAACATCAACAAACGTCCATTTACTCGACCAACGCCCCTATGAAATTCAGCACTTCCACCACGACCAGTACTGGGAGGTGTCTCAATCAGACGTTCCGGTAACCGGAGAACTTCCTCGACAGAATCCACCACAAATCCAAGAACCGTTTTCTCAATCTCGACAACGATAATCCTGGTGTCCTTTGTGCGTTCAGTCGGGGGCAGCCCAAATCGTGAACGTAAGTCCAAAATGGGAATTACTTTTCCACGAAGATTAATCACCCCTTCAACAAAATAGGGTGCATTGGGAACGGGCGTGAGCTCCACCATTCGAATGATTTCTTGTACACCAAGAATGTCGATGGCAAACTCTTCATCCCCGACATGAAAACTCACAAGCTGAAGAAGGGCACCACCTTCTTCGACTAACTCATCCATGGCCATCATAGCCTGCATCTGTTGTTTAGACATCAATCACACCCCGTCGCATTCTAATAAAGTTCCCATTCAGTCCACGGCCCTCTTATCCATACACTTCCATCGGTCGTACGGAGTTACGTTCTGATATGCGGAAAATTCGTTTCATAATTTCTGAGGTCATACGTGAAATGGGGACCACCGCATCTGCATTCCCTGCATCAATGACAGCCTTTGGCATCCCATAGACGATACATGTTTCTTCATTTTGAACAAGGGTACAGCCACCTGTAGCTTTGATAGCTTGCATCCCCATGGCCCCATCGTTTCCCATCCCTGTCAGCACCACGCCAATAAGCGAGGATCCAAAATTTTTGACAGCGGAATCCATCGCCAGATTAACCGATGGTCGATATGGCAAATTGGCTGGCTCAGATGATATTCGCAACGAAACCTGGGGGCGTGTCCCGACTCGTTCCATGGAAAGATGACGACCGCCAGGTGCAACAAAGACTTTTCCTGCTTGAACAAGATCACCATCTTTCGCCTCACACACGCTCAATGGACATTGTTCATTTAAACGTTCGGCAAATGGTTTGGTGAAAAATTTCGGCATATGTTGAACGACAATCACTCCACAAGGAAGAAATGAAGGAAATTCCATCAACATTTCCTGAATCACTTTGGGACCACCCGTGGAAGCCCCAATGATGACTAACGAATTAGCCGAATCTTGCGGGGCATGAGAAATTTCAGCATTTGCTTTCCTTGGTCGACCTTCAACGTGAGAACCCGCGACAGATCCTCTTCGGTTCTGCAGGTCTCTCTTCTCTCTGCTTAGTCCAGAAACTTTACCGCGCGAACAGGACGCCGCTCTGATTTTCTCCAACAAGATTTTTTCAATTTTTGAAATTTCTAACAAAGAACCATTGAGTTGCTTGGAGATAAAGTCTACGGCACCTAATTCGAGAGCCAGAAGCGTTTCCTTCGCAGAATCTTCCGTCAAGGAACTCACCATAATGATTGGAAGCGGGTATTCTCGCATCACAATTTCAAGCACATCCAATCCATTCATTCTGGGCATCTCGATATCCAATGTCATCACATCTGGCAATAATTCTTTCACCATGCTTATGGCTTCTTCACCATTTCGTGCCTGCCCCACAATTTCGACATCAGGTGACTTGGAAAGCATACGAGCGATGGCCTGACGAATAAACGTCGAGTCATCAACAACTAGCACACGAATTTTGGAATCCCTTGTCACCCGATCTTCCACTGTTCACACCTCATCATTCATAAACTTCATCTATCAACAGATAACCACAAAGAATGTGCGGAAACGGATTCTTGAAAGGCCATTTGAGCCTCTGATAGTCTGCCTACTATCATAAATATTTATATTAACGATTGGAAATATCCATGAACCGTCATCCTAGTACCGAAGCTGAACGCCTCATGCTTGATGCCAAAAAGGCGATCCTCCAAGAACAACATCGCCGTTTCCA
>BQIU01000006.1 GCA_021603905.1 Nitrospirales bacterium | reverse complement strand
GGTTTGAGTCGTCTTGGACGATCGGTGAGTTGAAAGGTTTCAATCACACGCTCAAATCCGTAGTAGGGACCGGTCCATTCATTCGTATAAATATTTTCGTTTTGATTCGGTGCATAGATTTGGTAATGCTTACCCTTTTGAATTCCGAATGCGGCTACCGCTGTCAAAGAGTTATGTTGTTTCGTCATGATGGTATCCCCGCCGTTCATATTTCCGACCTGAATCTCGTAGGTTAAATCTACGGCTTCCGCGGCAGGGTTACAGTCACCTGTCCATAAAAAAACTTGAACCCGTTTATCTGGCGGGGCTAACGTCGAATTGATGTAATCAATCGAACCTTTGATTTCTCGCGTGAGACTTTCAGGACCGTATACATAATCTGGTATGTTCAAATTGTAATCGCCGGGACTATTAGGACCAGAAATCACAAACTCCCGCCACACGAGTGGGTGAGAGTACGAATGGCTGGCCATTTCGACATGCTTTAAGGCAAACATCGCTCGGGCTGTTTTTTCAAATCGTGGAGTCAGTTTCGGATAGAGCCCTTGAGCACCAATCTCCCCTTCTATGACTGAGAGCGTTGTTGGGACTTGGTACTTTTTCAGGATATTTCGATACAGCACTTCTCCGGCATACCGTTTCCCAGGAAATTCGGCTAAACTCGGAAATCCATCCCCATCAATATGTGTCAAGAGTAGTCGACGTCCATTCTGAGTTGTCGTATCGGGAACAGGCATAGGCGCTAACCGAAGCGTGTCTTGTAGAAAACGAATCGGGTCAAAAACCCAACGAGAATGTTCTAGGTTGGGAAGCTGGATCACGGCATACGGAAAGAGGGCATAGCCTCCCCAAGGCGTAATCGCAACAACATCCTGGCGTTGCCCATCAAGTGATTCCACCTGTAACAGCGATTCCCCGAGTTCAAGCGTTAGTGAAACAAATCCACGTCGCTTGGGAATCGGGTCGATCTCGTAACCCATTCGAGGGTCTTTAATTGAAAAATGCACGTTCGTTACTGGTTTACCAAGGGGATCGACGGATAAATCTAGTGGAGTAAGATATGGCTCTTCTAAGGGAAATCCAAATGAATCGAAGAAGACAATTCGGATGCCTTGATGAATTTGCTTCTGCACCCATAGGTGGAATTCCTGGCTCCAGGGATGTTGGTCTCCTGATACCCACACCACAATCCCTGCGTACCGACCAGTTAATGGATAGTCCGGTAATGGTGATCTGACATCATGATGTGTTGACACATAGCCCAGGTGATTTAACGGAAAATCAATGAAGCGATGCAGGTCGCTATGCACAGGTTGAGGATCACGGGCACTATCATATACCGCCAAAATTTTTCGCGGCATGACCTCAACGGCTCCAATGCCTAACAAATTCAATTCAGGTGTGCTCACCCAGGGAATCATGCCGAGGTCCTGAATCTTTCGGGCCACGTCTCGTGCGTCTTTTCGGCTCTGTGGTGGGAGGTAATCGATGACAATGGCTGGTATATCATGGGATTGTTGTATCGTCTGTAATTGTTGTACAAGCCATTGTCGATCGTTTTGTGATACTTCGACGTAGCGACTCCTCTGTTGATCCCATCCTCGAAACACTGATTCTGCGGCCACCGCAAAAACATGGTCAGCTACGGTAGGAATGATTTCAAACCCTCGATTGAAAATCAGCTTTGCGTCAGGATAGGTCCGTTTGATGGCACGTATCACTCGACTCAACCCCTGTTCTTGATGCTGTTTTTCTTCTGCCGTGCTTGCGACGAGGTGATAAGAGTCGAGCGTATCAAGGAAAAAGCCTCGAAAACCTTGCTTCCAGAGCGGCCCGATAATGTGTTCGATCACGAAGGTTGGCCAGGCCTCCTGACTTTGATCAATGATCTGCGAATCCCAAATGGAGTTTTTCCCTAACACCCATTGTTTGGGAACCGTCTGTGCGTAGGCGCGAGACGAGGCAAATTCCCCTAAGCTCACGTATGCGAATAATTCACTTTGTGATGTGCGATAGGCATTGGGATCATAGTGATGATCAGGCTCAATAACGACGACATCGAAAGCGTGTAATTCATCAAGAGGGGCATGTTCGCCATAAAAAAAGGCCACACTGAAATTGGCGCTCCATCCTTGAGCCGCCTGGGCCATGACGATGCATGCCAGGCAGAGAACAACACGGATACGTTTATGGATTGAACGACGATCCACCCCTAGCCTTTCGATCCTAAGACTTCTTTCAATAAAATCCGCAAGCCATCTTCAAAGCGAGTGGAGCATTGAACGCCTAAGGCTTGAGCGAGCTTTTCAACATGCGCAGCGGAATGCGGAATATCTCCTGCTTGCGCATCCTGATGAATCACCTGGAGTTCACGGCCGATGCAGGTCGAAAGGACTTGAATCATGTCTAATAAACTTCGACTCGTTCCAGTGGCCACATGACAGACTCCTGTGGCATCAGATCTGAGAGCTGCGACATTAGCTTTGGCCACATCAGACACAAAGACAAAATCTCGAGTTTGACTTCCATCCCCAAAGACGGTCAGCGGTTGTTGCTGTTCAATGAAATGTATAAACTTACTGATGACGCCGGCATATGGGGATTTCGGATCCTGTCGTGGTCCATACACGTTAAAATAGCGTACGCCAAGCATGGAACAGTTAAACAACGAATGAAATAAGTCAGCGTATTGATCATTGACACTTTTTTCTAACCCATAGGGTGAAATGGGATGAACGGCATCGTCTTCTGCAATGGGTAGTTGTTGAGGATATCCATAAACGGCTGCACTTGAGGCGTAGACCATTCGGTCAACCTGATGTTTTCGTGCAGCTTCGAGTACATTGACAAACCCTTGGATATTGATACTGCATGATTTGGTTGGATGGACCAGAGAGTCCTGAACGGAAACTTGCGCCGCTAAATGCAGGATATGCGTGACATTTGCAACGGCATGGCTGATGTCTTTGACATCTTGAATATCTCCAGACAAGATCTCTAAATTGGGATGACTAGGTAAATTTTGCCGTTTTCCGGTGGAGAAATTATCTAGAACACGAACTCGCGCCCCAATCTTTAATAGCGCTTCTACTGAATGGGAGCCAATAAAACCGGCTCCACCTGTGACAAGTACATACATAAGTCAATTTCCTTCCTAGAGTGAAATGAGCAAGTGGAATGCCAAAGTGGATACTGGAAACCTGTCGATCCACGATGTTCGAATGAACGTATTTCACGTAATTATATTTCTTTTCCTTGAAATCAGGCATGTGGTTGTTCATCAGAAAGTTGATTCTCTATAATACGGTTGACACTTTGTCATATGAGATCTGGTTCAAATGTTTATTACTTACATTATGAGGAGACGATAGGTATGGAAATGTATACTCGCGAAGAGAACGCAACAACTGTTCAAGACGATCCCAAGGCCAAAGATTTACTGCGAGGCGCGTTTGAACGGACCGCGCGTTGGCAACCAGATTTTAACGGGTTTCAGGCCGATCTTCGAATCAATGTCGACGGGAAAGAAACGAAGGGCACCGTTACTGTCAAAAATTCGAAAGATGTGACCGTAGATATTGCCGATGAAGACTTGAAAAAATGGGCACAAAACCAAATTGGGATGATTGCGACTCATCGCGGACCACGAAGCTTTGAAGAATCCGATGGCAAATATGCCTTAACCTTAGAAGGCGACGACAGTCATCCGATGGGACAACGCGTCACCATTAATGGAGATGGCATGGGTTCATGGTATCGTGTTAAAGACAATCGCATTACTCAAATTAATCGAAAGATGCCCTATGTAGCGTTTACGATCAATGTTGAAGATAGTGCGATTACTCAAGATCAAAAAAATCTGACGACCCGATATACGGTGTATTACTTCTCTCCCAAAGATGGATCGTTAACGAATGTTGAAAGTTTCTCCGATACTCACACTCGGATTGGGGCATCCGATTTGCCGGCAACCCGACGGATTATTTCTTACGAAAATAATGCGATTGTGACGAAGACTTTAACCTTTGATAACCATAAAATGCTGTAGGCTTACACGCAGAAGCGAGAAAAGTCGTCTATAGGACTTTTCTCGCTTCTGTTTTCTTTCATTGTTTTTCTCTCCTATGGATCTTCGCACTCAGTATCCCAGAAGTCTAAAAGAACGATTAGGACCGTACGTTCACTTACCACGTATCATAGATAAATGTCGCGCCAAGTGTGCCGGAACACTTGGCGAGTACATCTATCCTTGTCCGCTGGACGCGCGGTTTCTCGATTTCACTGGAATTTCAGGGGATGATCTGCTTGCTGCTGTAGAAATGCGAACAGATGATGAGATCGTTCAGTGGATCTCGCAACATGCGACGCCTCGGACCGCACAAGAAATTCAAGACTGGAATGTCATGATGTTGAACCGGGGTCCGGACTCTGAAGAAAAGTGGGTGTTCTTTCGAGAAGTCAGAGACTCGCTTGATCCAGGACGCCAGGATATTAACGCATGGGCTGACTTGCTGGATTTAGAGGAAGGAAGAAACGTACCTCAGAAACACGGCAAGACATGACTATTCAGATTTTTTCCTTGACAGTTTCTCGAACGTTCGATCCGCTTTCTTTTCTCCGCGCAGTGTCCTGATGAAATGCTGTGACGGAACGATTCTGCTTCATATGCTCATCGCGGTCTGATTGACAATTACCGATGAACTTCTTTTCGTTTTCTTTCAAACAACATGTCCGCCGAATCGCCGATAGGTTAACGTTCACACACAAGATTGCGGATGCTAAACGTCATATCCTTTTCGGCGTGCCCGTCTTTCTTTTGCTAATCGTGAGCGGAGCACTGTCCGGTTGTGGCGCTGAGCATGTCAATTCATCGGATATTATCGACAATCCAACATCTGCCATTATTGTCGTTCCTGGGTACTACGGCACGCGCTTGCTAAGAAGTTCAGATGAACACCTAATTTGGATATCGGCAAGCGAAGCCTTGTTCGGCAATCAACCGTTGACGCTTCCTGTTCCAGGTCTCGAATTAACCAATGCCATTGATTTGCGTCCCGACCTCATACTGGATCAGGTTCCAATCGTTCCGTATATCTATGAAGTTGACGTTTACGGTCCCTTGATCGACATCCTTCGTTCGGAGACTGATCGTGACATGGAAGTCATCGCCTTCTCCTATGATTGGCGAAAAGACTTGATGGATTCTGTGATACGTCTGGATGCCATGATCCAACAGCTCCAAGCAAAAGGGACGCACGATATTGCACTGGTTGCACATAGCCTTGGCGGATTGATTGTCAGTTACTACCTGCGTTACGGCACCCAGGAGATGGGCACAGCTGTTGAAACATGGGAAGGCACAGGTAATATTACAAGAGTGATCATGGCTGGAGTCCCGTTTCTTGGAGTCATGAACTCGTTGCGTAACATGAATTTTGGCGTGACGGTGAAGTTCAATACGTCGATGCTCACGGCAGAAGCCTACTCTTCATTTCCTTCTAGCTACTATACATTACCGTTTCTTGATACCGATCAACTTCTCTCCCCTACCCTAGAACCGTTAACACAGATGATTCGAAATCCAGAGAATTGGAAGCAGTCTGGATGGGGGTTACTGAGCAAGCCTCAAAACATGTCTGCTGAAATCATGAGGCGTCGTGCTGACTACACTTCGTTTTGGCTTCGTCGCTCACAGCAGTTCCTTGGGTTGCTTCGTACTCCGAGGCAATCTTCAACCCCAAACCGCCTCCCTCTGTTGTATTTGTATGCGAAGGGTCGACCGACCTTAGCGAATGGAGTATGGATGAAAAAGAATGGGCAAGGTCCTAACTCACTGTATTTTGATAATGGAAACCCAGAAAAACTTCCTCGGGCGATCGATCCGGCTATATTATATGAGGATGGTGACGAGACGGTCACGGTCCGTTCAGCGTTGCTCCCCGCGGCCTATCAGGAATCATTTAGTACAACAGTTCGAGAATACGATGTTGGTCATACCGAATTCGTGACCGATACTCAGACTTTACAAGATATGATTTCATTTCTTAACAATCCTTAGTGCTGTCAGTCCTGATGTGCTGTTCCTGATAGGGCTTTTGGCTTAAGGATCTACGTATTGTTTTTCTGCTAGAGTGCGCTTCTTATGGAAATTGGTATCGTTGGTCTTCCAAATGTGGGTAAATCCACAATTTTTAATGCCCTGACATCCGGCACCGCCGCTGCGTCGAATTACCCCTTCACCACCATCGAACCAAATGTTGGAGTCGTCGGTGTTCCCGATGCTCGTTTAACCCGTCTCACCGAGATCTTTCATCCCAAAAAGACGATTCCTGCTTCGTGTCGCTTTGTCGACATCGCCGGATTAGTGAAAGGGGCGGCTCAAGGGGAAGGTCTTGGGAATAAGTTTCTTGCGAACATTCGAGAAGTGGACGCGATACTTCATATGGTGCGTCTTTTTGAAGATAAGGAAGTCGTCCATACCATGGGGAGCGTGGATCCGAAGCGCGATATTGAAGTCATCGAAACTGAGCTAATGCTTGCAGACCTCGACAGTATCTCTCGGCAATATGACAAAGTGTCAGGGAAAGCCCGTGCTGGAGACAAACTTTCAAAAGACACACTTGAAATTCTGGATACGCTCAAAAACGGGCTTGAAGCCGGGACGCCCGCGCGTCAGCTTGGCCTTGACCCTGAATTGCTGAAACCCTACTTCCTCTTAACCACACACCCAATTTTGTATGTTGGCAATACTGATGAAAGCCCAGATGCGGCTGTTATTGCTGACTTTCAAGCATTTGCAGAGGCACGCGGCTCAAAATCTGTGGTCTTGTGTGGGAAGCTGGAAAGTGAAATTGCTGAGCTTTCCGGTGAGGATCGAGAAATGTTTATGAACGACTTGGGGATGGAACACAGCGGCCTCGAAAAAGTTATTGTTGCCGCCTATGTGACGCTGGGACTCTGCTCGTACTTTACGGGAGGTCCCCAAGAGGTTCGCGGGTGGACGATTCCTGTTGGAACGAAAGCACCACAAGCCGCCGGTGTTATCCATTCAGATTTTGAGAAAGGGTTTATCAAGGCGGATATCTACCACTATTCCGATATCGATCAACATGGCTTGGAAGTGACGCTTCGTGAAAAAGGATTGATCCGTTCGGAAGGCAAAGAATACGTGGTCAAAGATGGAGATGTCTGTCACTTTAAGTTCAATGTGTAAATCGTCTTTGTCGAGGCTGCAACTTCTACATTGTCGATCCCAAATCGGTCAATCCGTCGATTCTCTCTACATTACAAATCAAGCATGTCGCAGATGTTTTGGGCTCAATCTTCAAAATAGTCTCAGGTTTTATTCAATAAGAGGACTTTGGGTTGGCGCATTGAGATCATGACGGGCTTGATCTTCGAGCCAATTGGCTTCGGCCACCCGATTCAGATGCCGTAGGAGTTCCGCGTACTGCATCCGTATTGATTGTGTTTGATGATGCGCGACAGGCAATTCAGTTTTCCCAATCTTCAAGGCACGCTTATAATATTTTTCTGAACGCTCAAACTCTTTTTGTGCTTGACTGACATGTGCTAAATCCAAGAGTGCTGGAATGAGATGGGGATGGCTGTCTCCTAAGACCTGTTCCATAATTGTCAGACTTCGTTGGTACAGACGTTCAGCCTGAGCAAAGCGCCCACGCTTTCGATGAAAGATTCCCAGGTTCGTGAGACCGAGAACCAAATCTGGATGATTGGGACCTTGTATCTGCTCGACAATCGTTAGAGATTGGAGATAATGCAATTCCGCTTCATCGTATCGGTTGAGTCCTTCATAGGCGGCTGCCAGATTATTTAAGGTGATGGCTTCTTGTGCGCGAGGCTGGGTGTCGGTCTCTAGACTTGAAATGGCATCGTGGAAAAGCTGAATGGCTTGTTCGTAGTGTTGTTGTCGATAGGCTTTGAGGCCTTCTGCATTTTTGGTCGTCCAAACATCGTGACTTGATCCAACCGCACTGTGACCATCTGCCACACTCATAAATACGATTAGAAACGAGACTAGCAATACTAAGTTTGGATGAACTCTCATCTCGTCCTTTCAGACAAATCGTCATCATCATGAGCATGCATGGGTCATACAGACAATAGGCACTCGTCAATTGTAACAGATCGTGAATGAGGTGAGCTAAGTCAAGGGTGCAGGTGAGGACAGTTGAAACATCCATTTCCACATCCCGACCCCTATTGAGGCACCAATACCGTCAGCCAACACATCCCACGCATCGGCTTGACGCAATGGCACGAAGGCTTGATGGATTTCATCAGTGATGCCGAACATCGCTGATGCCATAATTGCTAGGAACGGGGCATAGCGCATCCAATCGGCGGTCGCAGTGTGGAGAAGGGCTCGATAACAGAGAATAGCGAGAATGGCATATTCGATGGCATGGATGATTTTATCATCAAATCCGGGAAAGATGGTAATGAAGTCAACTCCAGGGGAGGATAATGACGAGAGAAAGACGATCAAGCCTGCATAAAGGATGATCGGAAGCCAGTATGTCCAGAAATGTGTCCGTGATTTTTTTTTAGTTATAACGGTCATTAAGGAAATCTTAATTATAAACAACGAGTACGTGTATCAAGTGATCATTTGAAAGAGAATTGTATTCTTGTTCATGCAGCTGACGTAAACTGTCTCGTGAACATGTGGGAGATAAAAAGATTGAGCAAAGTCAATGCATATAATTTACCACTTGACTGGAAGCAGTGTTTTCGCTAGCTTGAAATACGTAACACAGCAATCGTCTAGTATTCAAGGTCGAAGGCGCTCCAAAAGGATCGTGCGGGTTCACTCGCAGCCTCTTTCCAACTCATGCTACCTAAACTGAATCCAGGTGTTCGTCTTGACGAACTTGCCCAATGCATTCAAGGCCACGTACATGGGGATGGAGACGTGCTATTGACCGGCGTGGCAAGTCTTGAACAAGCTGAAGCAGGAGATTTGGTGTTTGTCACTGACTCGAGTCTTTCTTCGTTAGCTCGTCAATCCCATGCATCAGCTTTTATCATTTCTCAAGCCGTTGAAGACGAATCTCGTCCCCAACTGATCACGCCTAATCCGCTCTATGCCTTTGCCCTCCTCACTCAGCGGTATTTTCTTCCCTCCATAGCTCGCCACGGAATTGCTGATACGGTGGTGAAAGGTCACGATGTTCGTATTGGTCCAGACACATCCATCGGCGCGTTTGTCACGCTTGGAGATCGCGTTCAACTTGGGGCACGTGTGACGCTCTACCCAGGCGTGGTGATAGGACATGATGTGGTCATTGGTGATGATTCGATTCTGTATCCGAACGTGATCGTCTTAGATGGTTGTCAGATTGGCGCACGCGTCATTGTGCAGTGTGGCTCTGTTATCGGTAGTGATGGATTTGGATATGTGGAACACCAAGGACGACATCAAAAAATTCCACAACTAGGCAGTGTCGTGATTGAGGATGATGTTGAGCTGGGAGCCAATGTCACGGTTGATCGCGCAACATTTGGCTTTACCACTATTAAGCGTGGCACGAAGGTCGACAATCAAGTTCAAATTGCCCATAACGTACATATTGGTGAAGATTGCATTCTTGTGGCACAGGTTGGAATTGCTGGAAGTACGACGGTGGGACACCATGTGCTCATCGGTGGACAAGCGGGTCTTACTGACCATTTGACGATTGGAGATCAAGCCAAAATTGCAGCTGGTTCTGGAGTCAGCCGATCAGTCAAAGCAGGGAAAGCCGTTGGTGGCTCTATGGCCTTTGACTATACATCATGGCTGAAAGTTCAAGCGCTCATTCAACGATTGCCGGAGATGCGCAAAGAAATTCAAGAACTCAAAGCCAAACTGGCTGATCGTGAGGCAACTCAGTAACAAGCCTCTTCGATACTTATATTTTACTCTTCTTCCCCTTTTTCCCGGGAGGAAGAATAATGCCTTTCCAAAAAAACATTTTAGCCCAAAAGTATCCAGCCCAGGGTAAGGCAAATGCCGGAACCGGGTCGACCAGACCGGCCAATACGGTCACGATGGATAGACCAATAAACAGAATAATTCCTAATATGTACCAGAGCGGAATGAGACCGCGTCCCCGGTGTTCAACCGGTGCCTCAACTGTTGCTCGTCTGGCTTTTTGAACAGACCGCTGTGTGGCCGTTTTCATTCGACTGGCAAAGAAAGCCGGAAACTCACGCAACAGAAATTGGTGATACTTGGTTTGCGCCAATCCCACCAGCACTCCAATCACCAATAGGCCTGAACTTGAGGTGAAGGTTTCCCATGAATAGCCTCCATTCCAAAGTTGCACAAGAAGTCCAATAACTCCTACGACCATCGTGATCAAACCGGTCATGCCTGCAGGAAAGAGAATGTGGGTTCGCACATAATCGTGGGCCCTTTCGACTTCGCCTTGCACTTTTCGTGTGGTAATGACTTTGGCCATGACTCCTAGATCCTTCTAGCCTGAATGCCTAATTGTGTGAGCGTGATGCACATTGTACCCAATCGGTATGGATAAACAGATTTCTTGGGTGTTCTCTTGAGATGAATGTGTGCAAAGAGGCATGTCATGAATCTGAGTGTTTTCCATTGTTCAAGTCAGATTCATCGATCAGTGAATCCTCTTCCGGAATCCGGTATTGCTCAGTCAACCATCCGTTCAAGTCAAGAAAACGGCATCGTTCTGAGCAAAATGGACGAAAAGGGTTGCCGTTCCAGGTTATTGGATTGTGACAAGTTGGACAACGCATCGTTCACCCGTTCGTGCTTTTTGTTCTCTGAATGATCAGACATGAAACTGCGCTTCATATAAATCTGTATACATTCCACCTTGCTCAAGAAGCTGTACATGATTCCCCTCTTCGACAATTTGACCATGCTGTAAGACCACAATGCGATCAACATTGTGCAAAGTCGACAATCGATGGGCAATCACAAAGGTCGTTCGTCCTTGGATGAGGTGCGTTAAGGCTTCTCGGATTTTGACTTCCGTCTCAGTATCAATATTGCTAGTGGCTTCATCAAATATCACAAGAGGCGGATCTTTCAGGAGCACTCGTGCGATAGAGACCCGCTGTTTTTGACCGACCGACAGTTTGACGCCGCGTTCGCCTATCCAGGTGTCGTAGCCTTCCGGAAGCTCGATGATAAATTCATGCGCTCGTGCGGCCTTCGCAACCGCTTCAATCTGCTCCTGTGTCGCATGCAGATCGCCATAGGCAATATTCTGTCGAACCGTCCCATTAAATAAGAATGGCTCTTGTTGAACCAATCCAATTTGGTTTCGTAGATACGCAAGCGGAAGATCCCGAATGTCATGTCCGTCCATCGTAATGGCCCCTGCCTTGACATCATAAAACCGCATGAGCAATTTAATGATGGTACTTTTTCCTGCGCCACTGTGGCCAACCAAGGCCACTTGCTGACCGGCGGCCACCGTTAAAGAAATATCTCGCAAGACCGGAACATCCTCACGGTAAAAAAAAGAGACGCGTTGAAGGGCCACAGTTCCTTGCAACCGAGTGGTCGTGGGGTGAACGGATGGTTGGTCAATCACCTCCGGTTTAAAGTCTAAGACTTCAAACACTCGCTCACTGGCGGCCAAGGCATGCTGCAATAAATGATTGACTGAATGAATTTGATTTACGGGAGTATAAAATAATACCAAGTACGATAAAAACATGACCAATTCACCCAAGGTCAGTTGCCCCTGCATCACTTGTTGAGAGCCATACCATAAAATGAGGACCGTTCCGAGACTCCCAACAAAGATCATACTCGGAGAATACACCGACCAGAGATACATGGCCTTCAGGTTTGAACGACTGTAGTCATAACTTCGTTTGGTGAACCGTTCCTGTTCATAGGTGTGACGGTTAAATCCCATCGTTTCTCGAATGCCTGATAAGGCATCTTGCAAATACGCATTGAGGTCAGCGGCATCTCGACGGATATCGTGGTAATAGCCATGAACCCGTTTCGTAAACCAGATCCCCGCCATAATAAGGATTGGCACAGGCACGAGCACTAAGCATGCCAACTTCCAATTGAGAGTAAAGAGAATGATGGTGATGCCAATTAACGTGAGTGAGGCTGTCAACATTCCTTCAAGTCCATCAATGAAAATACGTTCAACGTGTTCGGTGTCATTGGTCACTCGCGACATAATTTCCCCTGTTGACCGATTTTCAAAGTAATTTAATGAGAGACGTTGTAGGGCAGAAAACACTTGCCCGCGTAATTCAAAGACTACTTGTTGTTCTAATTTATTATTGAACCTGATTCGTAGCGAATTAAAGAGGTTTTTGAAGGTATAGGCCAAAAATAATCCAACGAGGACTTGCGGAAGCAAATCAATATCATGATTGGGAATGACCTCGTCAATCACAATTTTTATGAGCCAGGGAGGAAGAAGGTCAAGGGCTGTCGCGAGCGTGGCACAGAGAAATGTTCCAAAAACCAGTGATCGGTGCGGAGCGAGGTAGGAAAGAATTCGGGCTAAGGGTTTCACAAAGACTCAACTATTCTTTCCAGCATACGCGGTTCGTTTACGGTCGGGACAACAGGTACAACAGAGTGATTGGGTGTTCGTTCGTACGAACTGAGGTGTTTAAATGATTGTGGCAGGCTCTTTTTGCCAATAGGTTTCAAACTCTTGCAATTGCGTCAATGTTGACATGTCGGCCATGCGATCGATAAACAGTTTGCCGAGCAAGTGATCCATTTCATGCTGTATACACACCGCATAGAGGCCATGAGCTTCCCAATCCTGTAAGTTGCCATGTTGATCGAGGGCTTGTACGCGGATCATGGAAGGACGAGTCACCTGGCCCTGAAGCCCATCAATGCTCAGGCAGCCTTCCCACATTTCTGTTTGTTGTGGTCCATAAAAGACAATTTTCGGATTGATTAACACGGTCCTGGGAAAACCATTGTCCCCCCCACATTCCATGACGACCACCTGCTCTGATCGTGAGACTTGGGGGGCGGCCAATCCAATGCCATTATTCTCAACCATGGTCTCAAACATGTCAGCAATAAATTCCTGAAATTCCACACTTTTAATGCGATTGGTCTCTACGGGTTCTGCAATCCTCCTCAAAATCGGATTTCCGACCTTGGCTATCGGTAGTAAGCCCATTCTCTTCTCCCTATGGTGTGGTCATTTGTTTACTTGCACGTCTCTATTGGATCACGTGTTAGATGAGTATATCAACTTGACGGTGAAGCAAATGGATGTTTTTGAGATTTCGATGGCTCCAATCGATTTTCATTCTCTTTTAACCACGCTGACCATTCCTTGCTCCATGCCTTCCGGTCCTTTTCAGTAGACATTTCCCAATCATGAGAGGTTCCAGAAAATCCTGTGAGTCTCCAAAAGGATTCTAGCGCCGTGATTGAGACAAACTTTTCAGGGTCTCCAATGGTTTCAATTAAAATTGGAAGTACTTCTTTTTGTCTCACGTTTCTGGCTTCAAACGCGGCCGTCCTGCGAATAGTCGAATTATCATCTTTGACCATTTTCTTGAGGGCCGGATGAACTTTTTGAGAATCTAGGCGAGTCGCAACCCGTATCGCGTGGCTTCGCACACGAGAAATATCCTCTGAGTTTGTTGCAACGTCCAGAAGCGCTGGTACCGCTGAAGGATCTTTGATCATTGAAAGAGTTTCAATCGCATTATATCGTATACGTGGCCCAGGCATCTTTAAGGCTTTGACGACAAATGGCACTGAATGTTTGGCATAATGCACAAATTCGCCCATCACCCAGAGTTCCTGCTTCCCGGCTAACAGCGGAACGAGCGAATCCAAACGGTCACGATCCTTCTGGGTTAATACCTCGGGGGCCGGGGTCGCTTTCGGGATGTCTGGAAATTCCGCTTTGGGAGGTGGGGCATAGCCCTGGATAAGAATGCTTCGTGCAGACTGTTGTTCTGTTTCCGCGCTCGCCCAACCGCAAAAGGTTGCAACACTGGCCATGAGGAGTATGAGTATTGGCCATGTTGTCCACTTAGTCCTTATCAACATCGTGCGTCCCCACTTGAAGTCTCATAATTTGAAAGAAATTCATCTTTAATGATAATTAGGCCAGTCTAGTAGGTTCGACCTAAAGTGGTCAAGATTGAACGAAACACCAACAATAAGGCACACCACCGATGCTTCCCCACAAACTCGGACACGGGGTTCAGCTGCCTTCTCAAAGACTATCAAGATTCGATGTCTCTAGCCGATTGTCCTAGGTTTCAATGTACTCAAAGAGACTGAATTTGGCCATGCGCCATGACATGTATCGTTCGTATGGACGAATGTGACTTTTGGGGAGTGCCAGAAGCTCTTTGTGACGGCAATATCTTAGCAATTTGTTTTATGACCCATAACCACAGCGTAGCCTATGATTTCTCAGCAATCTCTGATAGCGTTTTGCCCAGAACTGACTGCCACGATCAGAGGGGAGGATCGTGGTTTCTGGGAAGAAGTGGTGCCGAAACAATCCCATCATCAGGACGTCACACATCAGTTGGTGTGTCATCCGACGGTTCATTGCCCACCCCACGATGGCTCGTGAGTAGGGCTTTATTCCCAACCCCACGACCTTTTGCTTCAACTCCTGACTGGGATGTCTGCATGTTTATTTCATGTAACACTTCGTTGCGAATCGATATATATTTCTTAATTCGGTATTCGATATCGTGAGGGGAAAATCAAATTGATTGCACTCAACTCCCTAATACATACCGACGCCTGCATCGGGTCCACAGGTGTTGTGATGTACATTGGAATTAGCGATATGTTTTTATTGCAAATTTGCTTACTGAATAAGCAGGAAGCCTGAGCTTGCCCACCTTATAGTATTGGTGTTCGTCTTTCGGAAGCCTAGCAATGCCCGTTTACACAATTGACGTTTGATGTCATCACAACTATGCTGAAAAAGTCAGCAAGATTTTAAAAGCGAGTAAACGATGACCTTCTCATCCTTTTGAATATTTGAACATGAATCGCCAATATACACACTCAACCGTATCTTTACGCGTGCGTACGGTTCGTTTCACATCACAAGTTATTCGTTTTGTAACGAGCGTAGGCTCGCACGACCAATGAAAATTCACGATGAAAGGGTTGCTCACGAATGATTGCGGGACTCATTATCACTCTTATTTTCTTCTTAGCTGCCTGTTCGCCAAGTGTTGTCGTGAAAAGTCCAACATCGGTTGGCTCACCAGGGACAACGGTTGGTCAAGTTGGACCAACGCTTATGAAGGAGTACATTATTCAACCAGGCGATGAATTAGACATAAAATTCTTCTACAACCCTGATTTAAATGAACTTGTGACAGTGCGGCCAGACGGTCGTATTTCCTTACAATTAGTTGGAGAAACCATTGCTGCGGGACGTACACCTTATTCACTGACGGAACTCTTAAAAAAAGAGTATGATCGAGAGCTGAAACAACCTGAAATTACTGTCATTGTCCGTTCCTTCGGTGCGAGAATTTTCGTTGATGGGGAAGTGGAAAAGCCTGGAGAGCTCGAGCTCACGGGTCCGTTAACCGTGATGCAAGCAATTTCACGGGCTGAAGGGGCCACCGATGAAGCTTGGGATCAAGCGTTAATCATTCGACGGATTCAAGGCAAACAGCCATTCGTCATTGCCATAGACATCAAGTCCGTCCTCTCAGGTGAGGATTTTAGCCAGGATATCGGACTTGTGCCATTTGACATTGTCTATGTCCCTCGATCTCCTATTGCGGACGTTAATCTTTGGGTTGATCAATATATTCGTCAAAATATTCCAATAAGGTTTGGGGCCTTTTTCCCACTTAATTAAGCGGAATAAAAAAGTTTTGAAGCTATTCATATTGGAGCGAAGACGGAAAGAACTCATCGATACATGCGGATAAGTTCGTTCAAGTAACAGGAGGGGGGGGAGCTTACAGATTTATGTGAAATTGGTTAGAATCAAGATAGTGACTAGACAAATATCATAAGCGATTATCAGAAATACGTAATAGTACTGCATGTTCTTGCCTTCACTTCAGGCTTAGAAAGTAGTAGCCATAGTGATGATTTTTTATTATAATTTCTATAGTTTCAAGTCATAAGGTTAGACCTTACCCTTAAGGTATATTCATTGCATCTGAATATATAATCCTGTTGTGTTTCAGAAATGTTCGAACAAAACACGATGTTTGCTTTCACGACAGGTGATCGAATAGGTCAGTGTTACTCGCCGTGGCTAAGTCTTGTGCGCTTATAACCTTGTCGTTCCTACTTACCTTGGCAAAACATCATAATCAGAGACTTGCAAGTCTTTAACTCACTCATTCTGAATATGTATTGCTTAAGCATTCTCAGGTTAAAACTGCATTTGGAGCTTGACGAAGAAAGGACCGTTTACGAATGATTGCGGGACTAATTTTTATTATTTTTACTTCATTCACCGCCTGTTCGCCAAGTGTTGTCGTGAAAAGCCCAACATCGATTGGCTCGCCAGGGACGACGGTTGGTCAAGTTGGGCCAACGCTTATGCAAGAGTATATTATTCAACCAGGTGATCTATTAGATGTGAAGTTTTTTTATAATTCAGATCTCAATGAAGAAGTCACCGTTCGACCAGATGGTCGTATTTCCTTACAATTAGTTGGTGAGGCCATTGCTGCGGGACGGACGCCTCATGCACTGACGGAACTACTAAAAAAAGAATATGATCGCGAACTGAAACAACCTGAAATTACTGTCATCGTCCGGTCCTTCGGTGCGAGAATTTATGTTGATGGGGAAGTGGCAAAACCTGGGGAGCTCGAGCTCACGGGTCCGTTAACTGTGATGCAAGCAATTTCACGGGCTGAAGGGGCCACCGATGAGGCTTGGGAGGAAGCCTTAATTATTCGACGAATTCAAGGCAGGCAACCCCTGGTCATTCCGGTGAATCTCAATGCCGTGCTTTCAGGCGAGGATTTCAGCCAGGATATCGGACTTGTGCCGTTTGACATTGTCTATGTCCCTCGATCTCCTATTGCGGACGTTAATCTCTGGGTTGATCAATATATTCGTCAAAATATTCCAATCAATTTTGGAGCATTATTTCCGTTATAACGAGTCGATACAGTCCTCAGTTTCTGATATTTTTTCATGCACACCCAGTAAGGAAATCGATGAACGATGCAGACTTTTAAGAAGAGCATAACCAAGACGGCACTTAAGCATTTTCATTTTTATTCTTGTCAAATATGTACTCTACTTCTGGGTTTGTTTGTTATGATGATTAGCGTAGGGAACACTCAGCCTCTCGATCCAATCGCAGGCAGTCAAGAAGTTAAAAGAAATGATATTTCAGCGGGTAACCCTCCCACTAGCCGTCTTCTGAAACCTTCATTTGTCGAGGGCCAACTCAATGCGTATAAAAACAAACTTGCTCATGCCGAAGCTCAAGTTCAAAAATTTAAAAAACAACATTCCTTCACTTCACTTGAAGATCAACAACAGCTTCTTTTAGAGCAGAGAAAAGAATTAGACACGCTCTTAAAAGAAACCGCAAACAATATTAGTGGGCTTGATACAAAGTTGAGCTGGCTCAAGAAGCAAATCACTAAAATTCCAGCAAAAGTTCCCCTTTCGAGTGTCACGAATCAACAACAAATTCTTCAGGAAGCGCAAAAGAATCTTCTGGATCTTGAAATAAAAGAACAAGAATATCTCACGAAATATCACGACAATAGTCGTGCGCTGCAGAGCGTGCGAAAGGAAATTGAACTTGTTGAGAACTTTTTAACAAAACAACAGTCTGCGGAACTCGAAAACATGGTGACAACAGGAAAAAACCCTGTCTACCAGGAACTCGAGATTGAGATTCTTCGTACGGAAGCTCAATTGGTTTCAGAAGTGGCTCGACGGGAGGTCACTCAGAAGCAGATCCTTGAAATTGATCAAGAGCTTCAACGTCTTAATCATTTAGAAAAAGAATTTCGAGAGTTGCTTCGCACGGTCGAAGCCAATGAACGAAACTTTGAAGATTATCTTGCGATGGTTGGCACGACACCATCAGAAGACTATCGCGTCCAAGTAGGAGACCTTCTTGATGTCAAGTTTTTCTTTAATCCCGATCTCAATCAAGAAGCAAGCGTACGACCAGATGGAAGAATTTCACTTCAGCTTATAGGGGAAGTCATGGCATCTGGTCTGACCGTTGAGGAATTGAAAATTCTTTTAAAGCAGCGCTATGAAAATGAATTGAAAAACCCTTCAATTACAGTCATCCTCCGTTCATTCAACACGAATAGTGAATCATCGAGTCGAAGGGCTGGCTTACGACCTCGTTAGGCACATAAATATCATCTTATGATATATACTTAAAATTCCTACGATTGATACACTTAAACTTATTCGGTACTTGAAAAGTAGGTTCTTCTCATGAATTCCCAATCTGAACAGCAAGTTGTGACTAATCAGCCAGCAATGCCTCAAGTCAGCATAAGGGATATCTTAACAATTTTCTTTAAGCATAAACGGAAAATTTTAGGAGTTTTTTTGGGTACGGTCACCTTGGTCACATTAGGTTCTTTCTTGTTACCGCCAACCTATGAGGCCTCGTCAAGTTTAATGGTCAAAATGGGCCGAGAACACATTTATAGACCCGAGGTGGGAAGCGTCAATCCATCCGTTTCATTTGATCAGGAACGTGTTATTGAATCAGAGCTTCAAATTATTTTAAGTCGCGACCTTATGGAGCAGGTTATCAATGCGATTGGCATTGAACGCATGTATCCAGACATTTTTGATTCTCCACCGTCCGATATATCCATGCTTGAAGCAAGCTTTATCGAAATGCAAGACAATTTTAGAGCAACTGGGGTCAAAGATTCCAATGTCATTAACCTCAGCTTTCAACATACAGACCCTGAGGTTTCAGCTCAGTCTATTAATCTCTTAGTCGAGCTCCTTCTGGAAAAACACTTGGAAATTTTCAGTAATCCTCAATTCAATTTCCTCGAGAAGCAGGTGCGGGACTATCAAGATCGATTGAATACAGAAAAAATAGCCCTTCAGGATTTTAAGCGTCTCCATGGCCTCTCCTCACTCGAAGAAGAACGCCATCTTCTTCTTGAGCAGCGGAGAGATCTTGATGTTTCTCATAGAAAAATTAAAAATGAACGAGACGGGTTAAAGAGTAAATTAGAATCTCTTGAGAAGCAGATTTCGGATATTCCTGCGGTCATTTCATCGACGAGTATCTCAGAGCGTCAAAAGGTCATTGATGAGGCCAAATCGAATCTTCTGAAATTACAACTCGAAGAACAAAACCTTTCGACGCGGTATAAAGATACCAGTCGATTCCTCATCAATATTCGAAGTGAAATTCAGATGATTGAGAAATTCATTCACGACCAGGAATCCATTCTCACTGACAGAGTGACCACAGAGCGAAATCCGGTCTATCAAGAACTTTCAATTGAAATTCATAAAGCAAAATCTGAACTTCGGTCACTTGAATCTCAGGCAGATGCCATCACCTTGCAACTTAAAGAGCTTGATGCAAATCTCTCTAAACTTGACACTCTTGCCAAAGAACTTGAAGAATTACAGCTTCAAGTCGAATCGGCAGAAAAGAACTATACGATGTATTTAAGTAAAGTCGAAGACGCTCGAGTTGCAGAAGAAATGGACCACCTCAAATTGGCAAATATCAGTGTGATTCAATCCGCCGTTGTACCGGCTGAACCAATTCGTCCGAAGAAAGCACTCAATGTTCTGATCGCCATCATACTTGGTGGAGCCGCTGGGATCTGTCTGGCTTTACTTTCTGAATATTTTCAAGGTGGCTATACACGGTCAGAACAAGCTTCACATGCGCTTGGTCTTCCGACCCTCACAAGTGTTCGTTATTATCATGATCTTCCTTAACGCTTATGTACCTAACTTTTTACGGTCTCAATAAAAAACCATTCCATACGACACCCGACCCACGTTTTCTTTTTTCGAGTTCGACACACCGGGAGGCCTTATCCTCTTTGATTTATGGAATTGAGGAACGGCAAGGGTTCATTACGATCATTGGCGAAGTCGGTGTTGGCAAAACAACCATTCTTCGTACGCTGCTTGAGCGACTTGATGCGTCTCAAGATCGGGCGATCTATATTTACAACCCAAATTTGACGTTCAATAGTTTATTGAAATGCCTCCTGAATGAGCTTGGCCAGCAATCAAATAATGATGAAAGTAGCGCAATGGTTGAGCAACTTCAGAGTGTCTTAATTCAAGAATATCAAAAGGGCGGAACGATTGTGTTGTTGATTGATGAAGCTCAGAATATGCCGCTCGACACACTTGAAAATTTACGTATGTTGTCGAACCTTGAAACTACGACTGATAAACTTCTCCAAATTGTGTTGATTGGTCAACCAGAATTAGAGTCGTTACTTAATCAAGATGCGTTGCGTCAGTTAAAGCAGCGCATCACGATTCGAGCCACGATTCGTGCCCTGACAAAAGCCGAAAGCTTTGACTATATCCAGTATCGTCTGGCAAAGGCTGGAGCAAGATCGTCAACAATTTTTTCAAAACCAGCCTTAAAACTCATCATTCAAGAAGCTCAAGGGATTCCGCGACGATTGAACATCCTCTGCGACAATACCCTTTTAACTGGATATGCGTATCAACTGAAACCCATTCCAGGAAAAATCGCCAAGGAAGTGATTTCTGATTTAAAGGGTGCGCAGACAAAAAAACGAAAACGGTGGATTGCTGCAGCTGTGGCAGCGGGAATCTTTATTATCGCGATTCCCTGGATTCGAGCTAATCCTCAACTGTTTTGGTTTGAGTCCTATGAATTGAAAGAAGTTTCGCAGATAACCCCACAAATTGATCGTTCGCCTCTGAGAAAGGCACAAACCCCGTTGCCGTCTTCTAAGACGATGCCGTTAGATGTTCCTGAACCCATACGTTCCCCGGTCATACCCAAAGATGTTTTACAGGAGAAGTCATTAGACGAAAAGTCTATCATACCTCGTGCATCACGGAATAAACTTCCTGCTGCAGAAACATCCCAAGATACTCAAAAACTAGAAATTCAGAAACAACCTCCTGATGCACCGAAGATGAAACTTATGACTCAAGCGGTTCAGGAGATGACGCCTCGTCAACAGGCTAAACTGTCGATTCGTGCAAAATCATCTGAGCAAGTCTCGGCTCAGGAACCAACGCAAATCCAATCAACCAAGGTGCGTCCTCTTGAGGCGCCAGTAAAGGTCTATCATATTAAGCGAGGAGATACCCTTGAGAAATTGATTCGCTCAACGTACGGAAGGTCGAGCCCTCATCACATCAGACGTGTCTTGGAGCAGAATCCGCATATACGAAGTGCCAAATGGCTATTCCCTGGGCAAACCATCACATTCCCACGGGTACTTCCAGAGTCAGCAAACGACTAATCAGTCAATCAAACGAGTTCACGTTATTTCTATACTTTTATACCTACTGAGTGTGACCTATGAGTAAAGTTTATGAAGCATTACAGCAAGCTCAAACTGATCAACTTCAGGGGAAAAGCCGGCCGCGAGAAGAACGACCCGAAAAAGAAATTCCCAAGATTCTTCCTATACGGATTGTTGACCAACCGAAACCGGATGACATCTTTCCGCTCTATCTTGAGCGTGAAATGCTCCAACTTCATCAAAATTTGTCAAGTGTGATTGGGGATGTCAAAAAGAGTATCATCCAGTTTCTCGGCTCTCAAGATCATGACGGTACATCAACAATTGTCCGAGAATACGCCAAGGTGTTGTCAACGATTCATCGCAAGTCCGTTCTTCTTATTGACGCCCATGGTGATCAAGCACAATTCAAATACTTTGGGATTCTTCCGACGCATTCTCTTGAACAAGCCATTCTGGATGATCAAGACATTCGTGAAGCTGTTTATCAAATTGGAGAATCCCAGTTATTCATTGCTTCCCTGTATTCACAAGCTAGGTCAATCGCGAATCCGGAAATTTCAGAAAAAGAAGAAAAGGTTTTGACCAGTGCTCAATGTCGGTTTGACTGTATTCTTATTGATTCGCCAACCATTCATTCATCAATCGAAGGGCTTGAGTTGTGCAAGCGGGTGCATGGAGTGGTCCTAGTGATACAAGCAGAAGAAACACGCTCTGCTGTTATTGCAAATGTCAAATCACAAATCATGAAAAATGGAGGAAATCTTATTGGTCTTGTCTTTAATAAGCAACGACACTACATCCCAGATTGGTTCTATAAGCGGCTATAAGATACGAGCTGCAGACAGTTCTTATATTCTCGCATGACACAAGTGATACCGAAGGAGTTCTGAGATGGGGTACTCTTAGGCAAGTTTATTTAAGATGCCGCATTTCTCGAGTGATGCTCTCAGAATTCAAGCTTCACTTTGATGATGTCCCGGACATTTCCATCTCTTTTATACCTCCGCATTATTCTCTCATTCCTATCATCTGAAATATCAAGAATTCTGGTCAGCGAATTTGTCATCATATATTTTAAGGTAATTCTGTAATTGAACCCCCAAAATCGCTTATAGCCGCCACAGTGTTCGCACTAACTATACAGTTTTTCGTGATTCTTATTTTGAAGTGTCACTGATAAAGTCACTAGGACAGTTTCACAAAGGAGATTTATCAATGATTGTCGAACAACCTCTTCTTCGATTAGCGGAAAAGCTAACATCAACCTTTAGGCAAAGATCTATTGCACGTGGTGCGACTCCACTATCTCACGTTGTTGCCATGATAACACTCGTACAACAAACCTCATCATTAAACACTTCTAAGGAATCTGAGCATTCACTTAATTCTACGAGAATGAGCATTGCAAAATTATCTATAGTCATTCTACTAGCAATGTTGCTAACCCTTATTTGCCAAACCTCCTTTGCCAATCCTGGTGCACCAAACTGGTTAGGTCATATAACCCCTGATCAAACCCTACATGTCAACACACAACATCCAAATGCCAACGACAATAACTCCGGGTTGAAGAAAACTTTACCGTTGAGAACGATAACAAAAGCGGCTCGACTCGCGATGCTCAATCGTAAGCGAGGAGTAAGCTCGGAAATTCTAATTTACCCTGGCACATATCGTGAAACAATTGAAATGGGTTTAGCGGAACGGAAAGATGGCCCGGCTATTATCATGCGAGCTCGGCGCGATGTTACTCGTAAAACGATTATCTCCGGGGCTGATATTTGGGGTAATTGGCAGAAGACTCAGAACAATATTTACACTCATCCGTGGCCATATACTTGGGGATTGCAGCCTGTTCCTGCAATATGGTCTGAACGAGTCCCGATTCATCCTATCATTCAACGAAAAGAAATGATTTTCGTCAATGGTTCGCCTATAACTCAAGTTCTTTCTTTGTCCGATCTTCGTCCAAAAACCTTTTATGTGTCAGAAAAGACGAAAACCGTGTATTTATCGCCTCCGCAGGGAACGACATTGGCTAATTCTATCGTCGAAGTCGCTACTCGCTCACGACTCTTAACAGTTTCCCGTATCCAGAATTTCGTGATACAAGGTCTTCAGTTTCAACATAGCGCTACAGCCATAGCCCAGAGTGCGGCGGTTCAGATTTCTGGCTCCAAAAATATTCTTATCGAAGATAATCGATTTGTCTGGAATAATTGGTCCGGATTGGGGTTATCACGTGTTCATAATGTCACGACACGTCGTAATGTCATGAATCGTAACGGTGGCATAGGATGGAAAGGGATATGGGGAAAATTTTTATTATCTGAACATGACACAAGCTCGTTTAATAATTGGAGAGGGCAAAAAGGAAATTTTTTTCGATGGGATGCCGCAGGGATCAAACACCTGCACATGCACGATGCGACTTATAATAATTTGACCGCTACAAACAATCTCACTCGCGGGTTCTGGCTAGATACGGACAATAGTGACATTGTCATTAAAAACGCCTGTCTGTGTGCAAATTTAACGGACGGACTCAAGATCGAGACAAGCCCAGGACCCATTAAAGTTGAAAATAGTAGGATTTGCCAAAACCAAGAATACGGTTTAATGGCAAATACGAGCCAACGCATTCTATTACGGAACAATCTTTTCGTAAACAATGCTGTTTACGCAATATTTATCACAGGAAAAAAAGTCCGAACCGCAATGAATTGGGAAACCATTGAGAAAGTTGATGTTCGTACTCAAAATTGGACGATGATTGGAAATGTGATGTTTAGTGACAACAAGATGCTTTTCGCCCTACCGAATTGGGATCACTTTTTTAACACCCTCTATTCCAATGATAATGTCTGGAATGCCAAAAATACCGTTAAAATATTCGGACTCGGTAGAGAAGGAAATTTTCTTCTTCTTTCCCTGCGCGAATGGAAAAGACAATTG
This sequence comes from Nitrospirales bacterium, assembly GCA_021603905.1. Classification (GTDB taxonomy): domain Bacteria; phylum Nitrospirota; class Nitrospiria; order Nitrospirales; family UBA8639; genus JAGQKC01. The sequence goes on along the minus strand of BQIU01000006.1, from coordinate 74,299 downwards.
CAAAAGGGTAAAGACTCCCACACCACTATACCCAAGAGTTTCAGTCAACCAACATGCCAGTGACTGCCACAGCCAAAAAATGTTTTTTGTATGGAGTCGAATAAAGTCCGATACTGTCTTGACACCCAAGATGGTATCGGACTTCATTTTTGGGGAAGGATTTCTTGCAGAGATCAACCCCTATACCGCAACCGACTCCCAACTCACTAATTAGCTACTTATCTCATTTTGAAGTCAAAATTCGAACTCACATTTGTAATTTGTCAATCTGCTATTGGCAAATTCCTTGAGAGCCCATATCCAATCGCGAATAGGTACAGTCCAATTCATTACAATCCGTTGTATGTCGAGACACAACACTTTGAGAATGGCTTCGTCCGGGGAAACGAGCGTCGTTTTTTCAACACCTTTCGCATCGAACAATTCAGCGACTCAATCGCATTGATTGTATAACTCACTTTCCGAATGTCGGGTCAAAGAAGGCCGTCAGTCGATCTCAGTCCTGCCGAAAATTCGTGTAACTCGTCGGATTGTTGCGAATCCTAGGTGCGTACCACAAATGGACAGGAGAACTCGAACCACTGCCCGCCGACTTTTCCAGACGACATAATCGCTGTGTTTGTCGCACATTATGAGCAATATAGAGAGTGACTTGTGTTTGCGGAATCCCGCCTCAAAACCTTCTGGTAGGCTGGCCAGTCAATCCAGGCATGGAGCAAAACCATTTGGGACGCTTCGTCGTCGAAACTCGGTAGACACGGCGAGCAAAAACTTCGCGCTTTCGAACTTTTTCTCCCACAGGACTAGAGTTTTTTCTCCCCCGTGAGATGACGCCTAATGTCATATAGACTCCTTTGGTCTTGACCGCGCCCTCATGCCTAGACTTCACAAACAGACAACTGAATATAGAGAATCGGATAGACTCTCACTAAAGGGCGATTCTGTCAGAGCGGCATGTCGTCCAAAGCCATATAGAAATCAACGTCGGGGACACCTCGGTCCCCCATAGAGTTCTTTTAGATGCCTTTGAATTTCTCGAGTGGTTAGCCCATGAGCATAGAGAGTGAGCACCTTGTTAGCCATTAATCTGCCCCTTGACGTTTCTTATCCACCGTCGGCTCAAAGGTCCAGCTTGATCTCGTGGAATGGCAATAGCCAATGGGCCTTGGTCTGTCTGAATGGTCTTGGCACTGATGCCATTGCGAGTATTGTCTGTATGGGAGTTCGTTCGGACATGAGGAGCATACTCGAAAGGACTGTTCAAATCAGCGGCCAGTTTCGTTCTAGCAGTCGTTTTGTATCACTTTTACTGGATATGATCCCTAAGAATGTCTTGGAGCGATTCAGACTTCTTTGACTATATCATACTGTTCTCTCACCCCTAGCGGTAGCCCTCCTAGTCCTGCGGCTTGTCTCCTAAAGCAGACGCTGAACAATACTCACAAATATTGAGAAGATCAATCGTAAGGTCCCTTGATGATTAATGGTCTTATACCCCCTAATACTACCCACGTTTCTTTATCTTCTGAGCATCTCCGTTTGCACATCATTTTTTCAGTTCTTTTCTTACTTTTCTAAATATTCTCCTATTGTAAGTATCTGTTACTGAAAAATTCTTCCTGATTCATCAGTCAAAGGACAATATCGCTACATCATCAGTTAGTAAATTTAAGCAAACTCCCTATCTGACCGATGAGATTCTAAGAACAAAAAAGCTCACACGGAGAGGCAAACTATATAGTCAATGTCTTGAGAGTATATTTGGCTCCTGACAACTTAGGACATGATTCGAGCACCTTTGTCCTCGGAAAAGAGACTTCAATATGACATCAGAGCAGTATAGTTCTCAATCACAACCCGTCAAAATAGCAAAGACGTATTGGCAAGAAAAGAGTTCAAGAACTTTTACTTTTCTGAGTCACGTTCGTACAAACTTTGAAAGTGTGCAACTACCAACACAATTCACCACTGTCAATTTTCTCGACTCCGTACTTTACCCTCCCCAACTCAAGATCATGAAAATCCTCTCAATAGGGTTACTCTTTACATTCATGACTTTTGAGAGTCAAATCTCATTTGCTAATACCGGAGCATCAAATTGGTTAAGTCATGTAACTGTTGATCAAACTCTGCACGTTAATAACCGGCATCCTAACGCAAACGACGAAAATTCAGGATTAGAGCGAACATCTCCATTACTAACAATCGCCAAAGCTATGCGATTAGCGGTGGTCAGTCGTCACCAAGGTGTCAGTACGGAAGTGCTTATTTACCCGGGTACTTATCGAGAAACAATTGAAGTTGGACTCGCACAGAGAAAAGGTGGTCCACCGATTATCATGCGTGCACGTCAGGATAATCCAGGGAAAACAATTATCTCAGGGTCTGATATTTGGGACAATTGGAAAAGAACTCCCAACAATATTTACACCCATTCCTGGCCATATGCGTGGGGATTGCAACCAGTTCTTGCGACATGGCATGCGGCAGTGCCTATTAATCCGATCATTCAACGAAAAGAAATGATTTTGGTAAATGGTGAACGTCTTGAGCAAGTTCTCGCGTTATCGGAATTGCGCCCCAATACGTTTTATATCTCAGAAAAGACAAAAACTGTGTTTGTATCTCCCCCCCTGGGAACGATCATAGACAAATCGATTATCGAAGTCGCCACAAGGTCACAACTTGTACAACTGTACCGAATGGAGAATTTTGTCATCCAAGGGTTGCAGTTTCAGCATGCCGCTTCTGCCATCGGCCAGAAAGGAGCCGTCCACATTTCTGGATCAAAAAACATTCTTATTGAAGACAATCGCTTTGTGTTGAATAATTGGACAGGATTAGGATTCGCACGGATCCAGAATGTCACCACACGCCGAAACGTCATGCATCGGAATGGCGGAACGGGATGGAAGGGGATATGGGTAAAATCTTTATTGTCCGAAAATGACACCAGTTCATTTAATAACTGGCGCGGGAAACAAGGTAATTTTCTTCGATGGGATGCTGCAGGGATCAAGCACTTGCATATACATGATGCCACCTACAATCACGTTATCGCAACAAACAATCTGACACGTGGACTTTGGTTGGACGCTGATAATATTGACATTGTCATTAATCGAGCCTGTCTATGTGAGAATTTAACGGACGGACTTAAAATCGAGGCAAGTCCAGGCCCCATACGAATTGAAAATAGTAGAATTTGCAGTAACCAAGGATATGGTCTCTTAGTGAACACCGGCCGACGCATTATGCTACGAAACAACGTGTTAGCGAATAATGAAAATTATCCTATACATATTACTGGCGCAAAAGTTCGGACCATAGTCAATTGGGAGTCTGGTGAAAAAGTTGATGTTCGTACAGAAGATTGGACAATGATTGGGAATGTGATGTTCGGTGCAACGCAGGCGCTTTTCTCGCTGCCTCATTGGGAGCACTTTTTTGAAACGCTCTATTCTAATGATAATATCTGGCATGCTAGAAACACCGACAAGGTGTTTGGATTAGGAAGAGAAGGGAGTCTTTCTCACCTTTCTCTTTCTGAATGGCAACAGCAAATGCAAATTGATGTCGACTCGCACTCAATCCTGCCCTTGAATCTGAATCAACCAACATGTCAGTGATGGACGCATGAGCAGGAGAATTAAAACGAATTCCCCAAATTGATGATCTAGATTAACCCTCTTCATGCTTACGCCTACCTCGACCATCCTTCTACAGTCGAAGACCTTTCGTTATAGTGATGACTTAAACCCTTGTAATTGAAGTCTTACTATACGCACAAATATCAACACAATTTGTACCGTATAGTCCCAAAAGTGTCTCGGCAAGCCAGAACAATTAGTTGAAATTTTTAATGAGGCCTCTTTATCCTCTATTTCATGTTTTTAATGTACGTATTTTCTCATCAGAAGAACATTAACCCCAATTGCTATTCTTTCTGACATCGTTCTACACTGTTAAAACATTCATATGTAAGCCTTATACCCTTGTACATTTTTGATGTTTTCTAATTTAGGTTCGCAACAGAAGTATTCATTTATTTTTTGGATTGCTCTTGGAGGCTTACTTGGCTTCTTACAATTACAATTCGACTATTTTATTGTGTTCCTGGCTGGTGGGACCATACTATTTTTCCTGGTATTCTGGGCATTTCCACTTCTACTTTCAAAACTGAAACATCTATGGACCTGCCTCAATCTCTGGCATTGGTTATGGTTTCTATCGTTATTGAGTGGACTTGGGTTTCGAATACGCGATGCAACATCTTCCTCAGAAAATCCTCTTGATGCTTGGGCGCTCTATCGCATCTTTTTAGTCGCAATTATCGGAATTATCGTCATTTACCAATTAACGTTCAAGCACGTCGATTGGCCTTCCACTCTCTCACGAGGCCCGTTAGGGCTTTTAGGTCTCTATTCTTTATTTTCTTTGGCTTCAACTATCTGGTCAGTCTATCCTGGCTGGACGCTCTATAAGTCTATTGAATATTTTATCGACCTTGCGCTGCTGGCTTGCATCGTGAATCAGTTTCGAACGTATCAACAAATGAAAAGTTTATTTGATTGGACATGGTTATTATTAATTGGCTTACTGTGCACGACATGGGTCGGTGTTTTGATTTGGCCAACAGAAGCTCTTTCTTTGGATGTTGGTTCTTCAGGGATGCAAATTAAAGGTGTTTTCCCGATGATCAGTTCCAATAATGTTGGAGAACTTAGTGCTATAGTCGCTTCAGTTTTCTTGACCCGCTATCTGTATTATTCCCAAAATTTTTCACAAAGAAAAACTATCTATCTTCTTATATTTGGATTCGGACTTCTTACTCTGATTGCCTCTCAAACGAGATCAGCTTTCGGCGGGTTTTTTGTTGCAATTTTCTTACTACTACTTGTCCAAAAACGGTTTGGAATTATATTTCTCTCGCCTCTCATACTTGCAATCGTGTTAACCCTTACCCCTGCCACTTCGATTTTGACAGACTTTTTTCAAAGAGGACAAAGCACCGAGCAAGTCAGTTCTTTGACTGGACGAACCATTTGGTGGGCTGGGGCCTGGGACGCATTTCTTGAACAACCGTTTTCTGGATTTGGTGCCTATGCGGCTGGACGATTTCTCGTCTTAGCGAATCAAGGGTTTGAAAAAACTGCCTCACTCCACAGCACATGGATGGAACTGCTTGTAGGACTGGGAATACCAGGGATTCTACTCGTACTGGGCTCTGTCTTGTGGCTTTGGAAAATTCTTTTCTTTCAAGCGCTTTCTTGGAATAACCAATCTGCTTTTACACTGTTAACGACAGAGGCGATTGTAGTATTTGGAGTAACATCGGTAAGATCGATATTTGAATCTGCCTTTATTTGGCATCCTTCTCTGCCATTTTTGTTAATAGTCGGCTATAGTGAATTTTTACGAAGGTCGAAACCCTCTCAAAATCATGAATGTCCTACTCATTCACAATTACTATCAGCAAGCCGGCGGTGAGGACCAAGTTTTCGCTGCTGAAGCGAATCTCCTAAAAGAAAACGGACACCGTGTTGTACAATACACGGTGCATAATGATGTCATTCATGACTACTCCAAGTTACGTCTTGCACGCTCAATGTTTTGGAATAGTCAAACATACCAAGAAATTAGCAATTTAATCCAAGAGCATCGACCAGACATTGCGCATTTTCACAATACATTTCCTCTCGTATCACCGGGATGTTATTATGCGGCTCAATCTCACGGAGTTCCAGTTGTCCAAACGCTTCATAACTTCCGCTTGTTTTGCTTAAATTCAAATTTTATTCGGAATGGCCAAGTCTGTGAAGATTGCCTGCATAAAGTCATCCCTTGGCCTGGGATCCTTCATGCATGCTATCGAGATAGCACACTCACAAGTGCTGGACTTGCTGCGATGCTTACGTTTCATCGATTTCGGAAAACATGGTTGCGAAAAGTCAATATGTTCATTACCTTAACAGAGTTTTCACGCTCAAAATTTATTAGCAGTGGGTTGCCAGAAAATAAAGTTATTGTTAAAGGTAATTTTATTTCACCAGATCCGGGTTACTCAATTTCTCCACCGCAGGGAAGGTATGCTCTATTTGTTGGGAGACTCTCAACTGAAAAAGGTGTAAAAACGCTTTTAGAAGGATGGGAAAGATTACAGAATGCATCATTACCATATTCGCTTATAATTGTTGGAGACGGACCTCTTGCAGAAATGGTACAGTCCTTTGTTGAGCAATGTGCAAATATTACATGGCTTGGCAAAAAAACTCGCAGCGAAATATTTACACTTATGAAGGACGCATCCTTCTTAGTTTTTCCTTCAATTTGCTATGAGAATCTTCCCATGACAATTCTTGAGGCCTATGCAGTCGGACTACCAATTGTATCCAGTAACCACGGTAGTATGGCGTCGTTGGTCAAAGATCGATACACTGGCGTTCACTTTTGTTCAGGTGACCCGGAAGATATGGCCAGAAAAGTCGAATGGGCATTTTCTAATCCAAAGATTCTTCAAAGTATGCGAGAACACTGTCGCAGAGAGTATGAAGAAAAATACAGCGCCAAAACAAATCACGATCGACTTTTGAGTATTTATCAGCGTATTTTAGACTCTCAGGTTTGTCCTGTTCATATACCCTAGGAAAGATTTAAGTGGCAGGCTGCCTCTGTGTTAAGACATGAATTTCTACTGCTAAGCCGCGAACTCAAACTGATCAAGTAGATTTACGTATAGAGACTTTCAGGAAATTCCATTTGTCAATCACACATCCATAAGCAGTTGACCTGAAGTCCTTGCTTGGCAAGACCCTCCTTGTCGAAAAGCATCCGTCTACGGCTAGTGGCTGCAAACCGCTGAGACTTTGATAGTTGATCAGTCGACATAACTCTCTTCTATCGTTTTTATCAGGACCATGATTATGGACAATATCGATCCCACGAAAGTTCTCTACATAGCAGGCGCAGGAAGAAGTGGAAGTACGCTTCTCGGAACGATATTAGGAAGCATTCACCAGTTTTGTGATATTGGCGAAGTCCATTATTTATTGGATCGTGGAATTCAATTAAATCAGTTATGTGCCTGCCAAGTCCCTTTACAAAACTGTGATTTTTGGAGCCATGTCATTGGTAATCATCCAACAACATTTGACGAACAAACAATTAGTCATCTTCTTGACCTAAGAAATTCAGTGTCGCGTTTTCGTCACATTCCTCTTCATGCCCTTAACTGTTCAATGAAATTTCAGCAACGTACGAAAACTTATGGAGAATTTCTTGGGCAGTTATATTCGATAATTCGTAAATCAACTGGTGCGACCGTAATTATCGACTCCTCTAAGCGGGTCCATGGTCATGTGCTTGCTCAAATTCCAAATGTTAAGCTTTATACGCTCCACTTAGTTCGCGATAGTAGAGCCTCGGCTTATTCATGGACAAGACAGAAGGCTTACGAGCCAACGGCGAAACAACTTTCCTACATGCCCACGATATCGACACATTCAAGTTCTGTGCATTGGATGCTCGATAATCTGTCAGCAGAATTATTAAAATCTAAAACAGCACATTATTTTTTCTTACGATATGAAGACTTCGTCATGAACCCTCAGTACGAAATCAAAAGAATATTAACCTTCATTGAAGAGGAACCAGATCAACTCCCATTTGTGAGCGAACGGGATGTTCGCTTAGCTATCACACATAGTGTCTCTGGCAATCCTTCTCGATTTCACGATGGTGATGTTCATATCAAAGAGGACGAGGTCTGGAAAATAAAATTAAGTCAAAAAGATCGAGCTATCGTAACATTTTTGACTTGGCCGCTTCTTAAGCGATATGGCTATATTTGATTCTTGCATGTGGGAGGCCGAGCACACGATCTCTTTCTCTATCTAAAACTGTATACCGTTGATCGCTATTTCCAGAATACATGCTATTTTTTTGTTACATATAAGCATGTTGGGCAATGATCCACAATCAATGAATATTCAACGCCTAACAGTGTTCGTGATTAAATGATTTTGTGATATGCCCGACAATGTTACGGGCAAGCCTTCCTTTTCGTTCTCTGAGCATTTATTCCATGATTTTTTTTAATGAATTTAATTCTAGTTTTGTCTTGCCATGTCCCCATTGACATTTGAGTCTTGCCAATTGAAAAAACTTCTTTAGCACTTCCCTCTAGCCACACATTATTTGCTGCATGCAATGACCCAAGAAAATGCTTCCATTCTGGCGTTGAAAGAAGCGCTGATTTTTGACTTTGAAAAGTATTATTCGCAATAGTCCAATCTTTTGTTTTGACAAGCATTTCATCATTGGATTCCCAATTTTTTGATTTTCTTTGAACTGAGCCTGTGATGAAGATTTGTGACTTTCCATTGTTCGTTATAGTGTTTTCTTCTATCGTGACGGAACTCGAACTGTTTGCCACAACACCATAATCACCATTGTCACAAATAGTACTATTTCGAATCGAAATTGGTCCTTGACTTAGTTCAAGGAACACGCCATCCGTTAAATTCTTGCACCAACAGGCATCTTTGACTTCGATGCCACTGTTGTCTGTATCAAGCCAAAATCCTCTCGTGGCATTACCAATAGCCTTCTGTCCCTCGTACGTTGCATTATGGACATGCATGTGCTTGACACCTGCGATAGACCAACGCGAAAACCCACCCAATGCTCCACGCCAATTATTGTAAGATGTTTCATCATCGACAGAACTCAGATTTTTAATCCAGATTCCTCCCCACCCCATTGCCCCATTGTAGTTTAAAACATTTCGTCTTGTTGTTATATTTTTAACACGTGCGAGACTTAACCCAGACCAATTGTTGAAAATAAATTCACAGTCTTCAATCAGAACATTGCGTGAGGACATTATGCTTACTGCGCCACCCTGTAAGCCTGTTGTATCATGTTGAAACCTCAGTCCTTTCATAACAAAATTTTCGATTCGACTGACTCGCAATAATGCGGAACGGACGGCAACCTCAATGGTAACCTGCGAGGCTGGCATTTCTTTTGAGAGTTTGATATACACCTTATGGTTTTGTTCATCGACGAAAAACGAACTGGGGCGAAGTTCAGAAACTGATAAGACCTGATTTAGTGGTGTACCATTTACAAATATCATTTCGCGTCTTCGTACAATTTCTGAAATATTAAGACGACTTGGCCAACCTTCTGGAACAGGACGCATGCCCCAGTTATGAGGCCAGGTATGGGAAAGTGTATCACTGCTGTCTTGATGCCAGTCAGTCCAGATATCGGACCCTGAGATGACACTTTTCCCATTTTCTTTGGCTATCAACATAATTGGAGACAGTCCCTCAGAACTTTCTTGAAACATCAGAGAGAGGTTTTCCCTGTATATACCAGGATAAATGAGAATTTTAGTTCCAAGCCCTTTCTTTCGATTCTGGATCGCAATCTTGAGTGCAGGTTTTACTGATTTCAATGGAAGTTGTTTATCAAGTCCAGTATGTGTATTTGATGCGCGCGGATGTTGTAGGTTAACATGAACTGTTATAGACGGAACGGCTGTCTCCAACCAACCGGGAGCGCCAGTTTGAGCAGAAATCGCAAGAACTGAAAATCCCAAATAACCTGCAACAATAATAGCTAAAAACCACTTATGCTTCATAGCAGAATGAGCGTGTCCCACCGGGCATATCAGTATATCCTTGAAAATACGCTGAAGAGATTGCTTGTTCATCGGATCCCCTTCTTTTTCGAGGTTTCATAGCTAATGCACTAGACCAATGAGTGATTGACTCAACACAGTTGCTCGATACACTAATGGAAAAACCGTTCGTAATTATTCACGTCTCAGTAATACCAATATTCATTCTATGACACCTTTAAAGTTTATCACATTACAGGCTCGCTACTGGCTTGGGGCCTATCCTTCCATTATCCTTCCATTATTATCGCTAAAAGAAAAAAATCGCCAAAGACTTGTTAGGGCTGACTCACATATTGTCATTGAAGGATTTCCTCGGTCTGGCAATACCTTTGCCGTTGCAGCCTTTGCAATCTCGCAACCCCATCCTCTGCATATTGCGACACATCTTCATTTATCAGGTCAGGTTATCAAGGCGGCTCAACTCAAAGTCCCGACCTTGCTTTTAATTAGAAACCCTAAAGACGCGGTGTCTTCACTCGTAATACGTGATCCTCATATTTCCATATTGCATGGGTTGAAATACTATATAAAGTTTCATTTAGCACTTCTCCCGTTTCGAAATTCTTTTCTGACAGTGACTTTTGAGGAGGCCACCACTGATTTCGGTCAAGTTGTGAGTCGGTTAAACGAGAAGTTTGATACGTTGTTTATTCCATTCGATCATCGGGATGAAAATGTGAGAAAAGTTTTTGATGATCTCGACTCTCGCGATCAACGTGATACAGGGAAAAAACACGTTACTGAAACCCATGTTGCACGTCCATCTGAGGAGCGAGAGAATAAGAAAAAAGAAATTGTTGAGCAACTAAACAATGAAGTTGTTGGCCGTTGGCTGACAAAAGCTGAACAACTGTATTGGGAGTTTCTTGATACTTCGCCTTCTCGAAGAAATTGAACGACAAGTGCATATACTTCTTGAACCCTAATCTTCTCGCGTGGAGGCTTATTTACTTTGGTCCGCTCTGATCTTTGTCCTGAGTTGAATAACCCCATCATATACTTGTTTCGAGAGGAGTTCACACTTTGGCATAGCTCTCTTGTTGCGCATTTTCAAGTTTTTTATTCTTTACAAAATATAGAACCAACACTTCCACAACTGAGCTTACAAGCAATCCTAACGCTGCGCCACCAACACCCCAATAGGTGATTAACGTCCAACCTCCAAACACACTCATAATTGCACCAAAACATCTTGCCTGAAAAACTCCATAGGACCATTCTACAGCTTTTAGGAGAGTACTCCATGCCTGATTCAATCCTCCGATCAAAGCGACAACCACAAATATCGGAATGATATGTGCAAACGAACTATAATAGTCTCGTTGATATAACCATTGAAGAATGTCTTCTCCCCAGTAATATAGGGGTAGCAAGTAGGCAATCGAAAACACGGCATTTATCAAGACTAAAAATTTTCCATTGTTCTTGATGAAATTTTGAGATTTTGTTTGTTTGTTCTTGGAATACCAGGGAAGAAAAAAAACGCCTAGTGCGACTAAGGTTTGTTGGACGGGAAGGATAAGATTTTGTAACGCACGGAAAGCACCCGCTTGAGGTAGTCCAAGAAGCATTCCAATTAAAGGAATATAGGACACTTTATTGATCCAGTTAGGTATAGCCCCCATCAAAATCCACTTACCAAAGACGTAATGCTCGATCCAGATTCGCCACTGTGATGCGTGGCTTGATAAATCTAAAGCTAAGTCAGAGCTTTCATGGATCTTACTGTGATTAAGATACAACAGATATAATCCAGCAATGGCTCCACTTATTCCCATTGCTAGAAATGCCATGAATGGGGAAAGCCAATCTCGAACATTGGCGACTAGCAATATTAAAAAAACGAGGATGGTATAGACAAGACTGCCAACGACTGCCAGGGAAGGACTTCCGTGTAAATAACACGCTCGTCGTGCTAGCCAAAAAAACAAGATAAACGGACTAACCATGGCTACCACAATATAGTCACTTGCAGCCTCAAGTCCACAGAAGTATAGAATGAATAAGATACTCAAAAACAAAGACGATAGAGCACCATGAAGAACAAAGTGAATCCTGACCACAACTGAAAGATAGGATCGAAGAGAATGAGAATATTTAGATGCACCGACCACGCTCATTGGCTCAAGAATTAATCCATTCGAAAAACATGACACAAGTAAAAACAGTGAAAACATTACGACAAAGGTTCCAAATTCGGTTGCCGAGAGCCATCTGGCCAATAGAACTTGAATGAAAAAACTGCCCCCTGAATTAAGTACTTGATCCACCACACTCAGCGACAACTTGGGTATTAAACTTTGTAGATGTTTCATATAGTTTTCAAAAGAAAAAATGGCAATTAAATGCTTACGTGCTCAGCAACAGGCGACGAAACTGGATAGCTCTTCGAGAATACAACGTGGATGGAAAGAAACGTTCAGAGTATCGTTGGTTGCAGGAATCGAGTCATCGATAACTTACAATTAGATTCAACGATATGATCATCATAATCGACGACCACGATAATATGGTCTACCTGTAGCAAATGGTTCGTGAGAAGTGCCCCGGTGAATCCTTGCTTGCCCAAGCTTAACCGTTTTGGGGACTCACCATTTGTTTACTCTACTGTAAACAGTGCAGCATTCCTCTTACGAAGTAGGTTTTCCTCTGAAAAGTAATGCGTGCAAAACTTTTCGAATAAAAATCGTATTCGTGACTAAATACCGACGCCACAACCTCTTAGGTTCACAATATAACCTAAATAGCCATTCTATCCCATGTCGTTGCATCCATTTGGGAGCCATTTTCTTGTTACCGGCGATGAAGTCAAAGGCCGCTCCAACACACAACTGTACTCCATGAATACGATCGCGATGGTTATGTGCAAAAATTTCTTGCTTTGGACATCCTAAACCCACAAAGATTAATCCTGCGCCACTGTGATTTATACGACTCACCAATTCCTGATCTTCTTGAATGGTTAACGGACGAAAAGGAGGAGATTCGTATCCTTCTATCTGCAATTTTGGGAAAAGCTGAAGAAGCTTAGAACGAAATTGCTGAAGAACATACTCAGTGCTTCCTAAAAGATAAAGTCCTATACCTTTTTTAGCTGCACGTTCACAGACTCTCAAAGTCAGTTCTGGTCCATACACACGATCTTTTAATCCAGTGGCGTGGAAATGATTCAACGCCCATCGGATCGGTTGACCATCGGGAACGACCATTTGAAAGTTGTTAAATTTCTCCTTAAGCTCTGGATCACGACAGGCCTCTATCAAACCATGGACTGGCATCGGATCAATGATCGCTGCCTCCCTATTGAGCGCAGCTTGCGTGATAAGTTCAACTGCCTTTTCATAATTGGTGGCCGTGACATTGACCCCAAAAATATCAAACTTCTGTGGCCAGGATGTCGGTGTATTTGAGTCTAATGTTTGATTTAAGAACAACAAATTTTGAAAAACCTCTTTTCTTTATTTAGGATTCATCACCAGTAAATTGAAAGATACTAGAGTCCACTGAGAGACTAGTCCTGGCTCACATAACATCAGATTGAATAAGTGTTCTCTTGAGTTATTACTTCCAATAATTCCATATTTCATCGGTTAACTTGCATTAAATTCTGCTTGGCCATTCCTAGTTTCTGGTGACAGTCTCTACTCGTAAAAAACGTTAAAGAGATTGCGTATTTAGAATTTAGGGAAGAGGTGGTTAGACAAGAACTATGTTTCTTACCATGTTGGTTCTTTGAAACAGCATGTCATTCACGGAATTTCATGAGAAAAACGTTCTAAGGACGAGATTTTGGTTTTTATTGTTTTATTAATTTTCAATCAAATAATTTCAAAAGTTGTGAACATACTATATTATTGTCGTTCAGAAAGATAAACCATTTTGGGAATCTCATAAAGTATTAATTCAACTCCGGTTGAATTAAATTTGCTCGTAGGGGAAAAAAAACTTTCCAAATGTGACTTCAAATGTCCGGTTGGGTCAGCATGGAAAATTCGACTAAAGAATACCCAAAATCGATTTCGTCCGGCTATGATTTTCTGAAGATCCTCAGGAATTTGTACCGGATCTACAAAAGCGTTATCCTTTGGATACCCGACAACACTGAAATTATTGGCAGATGACAGATAATGGAGAAGAGTTGTTTTTGTATAGGGAGCCATGCAGATGATCAAGTCTCCTTGTATCGCATGTTCCGCCAAAAATTGGCTGGCTCCTCGACTATCTTCGCGATGATAATGGTCTTCGAAGTAATAATTATTTAAAGAAACGATACTGATGATTGTGAATATACATACGCTTACAATCTGGAATGATCTTTTTTGAAAATTCTGAACTCCCAATGCGACAAATACTAAGAATGGAAGCAAAGAAGGAATGATGTACCGAGTGTTAAAAGGCCCAACATTGAGTATGGCTGCTAGACCTACAAAAATTACTGGTAAGAGAAACAATAAGGCAAGGATGAGAAGAATGGCTTTGTCTTTCCGAAACAATTTCCACACACCAAAAGCGAATATAGTCACGACGTACATAAAGATTGGAACAATAATAGGTAAATATTGGACGATATATTTCATTTTATCTGGCTGATGCAATTCAATGAGGTTTGGTCCTAGAGAAAAGCCAGTTGAAAAGGCCCAAAGTATATAAAGAAGATACGGAGCCTCAAAAGATCTAGCACTCTCCCAGCCTACTTGAATTGTGTAAATGCGATACAAGGCCGGAAGAAGTAGGATACCCAATCCAAGAAATGTCGGAATCCATTCACGCCATTTCTGCTTAGGGAGCGTGATCATGATATAAAGCCCTAAAAATACTAAAAAAGGGACTGCCGTTGTATGGCAATAGAACGTAGAGGCAGCCGCAACAATGAATCCCAATTTCAACCAATGATTGTTTTCTCGATTTAAACATTGCTGAAGCAAGTAAAGCGCCAATAGACACAGAAATAAATACAACGCATAAGGTCTCGCTTCTTGACTATAAAAAATATGAAAAGGTGAGATGGCCAGCAGAAATGAAGCTATAGTACCTGTCAATGAGCCTAGCATGTCTCGAACCACCATGAAAAAAAGTGGAATTGACAGTGTCCCGAATATCAAAGATGGGACTCTTAAGATTATATCTTCTTCACCCAAGTATAAAAATGCATGTACGAAAAGATAGTATAACGGGAGGATGCTGGTATGTACCTCTGTCTGAAAAAGGACGTGGGCGAGTGTACCATTAGAGCTTAAATACGTCAGTACCTCATCCATCCACAAACTTTGATAGCCCAATCTGTAAATTCGTAACGCTGCAGCAATAACGGTAACGGAGATGAGTAAGACGCTACTCACGGGAAAAGCATAGATATCTTTTCCCTTTTCGATATCATCTTTTTTCAGCACATTATTTTCCGGTTCTGACTAATGTAGTGTATGTTCGGTGAGAAGGGATTCGCCTGACGAATATGCTTCACTAACTCGCATTATCAATACGCTGTAATGTTCGGTGAATTACATCTGATAGATTTAAGAAAATATGGTTTCTACTCTCGAAACCTTTTTAACTGCCTCAATTAAATTTCGAGAACCGCTCACAATAATGGCACTGTTAGCATTTTCCCAAATGGGTAAATCTACTCTGCTGTTTCCGGCATAATCAAAACCTCTTTTTCCATATCGTTTCACTAAGACACGTGACTTTCTCTTGCCAGTAAGGTTATCAAAGTCACTACTGGCCAAAACTTGGTCAAAACAATTTAAATGCTTTGCAATCTTTGTAGCAATCCGATAATGAGTTCCGGTGGCAAGTACGACGTTTCTTCCAGTTTTCCGCTCACTCAAAATGTAATTGAGCAAAAGATCATGATAGGGAAGTGCAACAATATTTAAGGAGACCCTTTGAGAAACCTGCCCTTTTACGAAAGCCTTACCTTTCAATAACCAAATTGGCAAAACCAATAGATAGAACACATTCTTTTTCAACAATGCACGCAAAGATTCCCAAAATATATCGTTTTTTATAAGTGTTCCATCTAAGTCGATACACAAAGGAATACGCTCCTTTATTACTACTTCCTCTTGGTTAGGCTCCAGACACATCTCTTCCTCACCGAATTATCAGCTATAACAATTACCTTGTCTTTACTGTAGATCCCACCTTCCCAGGAGTGGCTTCTTTCCGGAAGACACCATTGGCTATCCGCTTTGTCCCGGACTGCCATTCCTCTCCCACTTCCAGCTTGAGATTTCCAGTAGACTTGGGAGTAAAATTTGGTCAGTTTTTTAATGGGAGTGACTAGAATGAATAGCGGTTCTAGGGAAAACGAGTCTCTCGTGTAAGCCCATTGACGGATAGGTGTCTAAAAATCCTTGTCGCTATCCTACGTGTAAATCAAGTAATTCTCTATGCAAGATACAGGTATGGACTTCAATCTATCAGGTTCTCCCCCTACTTGTTCCTCATTCATCTCTCGAAACCTGTCTAATTTGTCAGATATGTGGCAATAGATATAGTGTTTCGGCATCAAAATTTTGCTAATAATCACAGCTTAAACAGTATTTCGTACATCATCAAGACCTTTAAAATTTCCATAATGGGCTGACTTGGTTTGATAAAACATTAAACCACTCATACAATTGAGGAATGTCAGTAAATAGGAGGAAAAATACAGTCACGACACATACCATCCCACCAAAAACAAGCCATTTTTCCTTATAGAGATGTTCTGGCGCTTGAACTGTACTATCTTCCTTGAAACCGATATGAAAATAATATGACGTAAAACCTAATATGAATGGAGCGGACAGTATCAATTCAAAATGATACTTCATAACAAAGACGCCAAAGCACAATGCAAAGAGTGAGAGATAAAATACCATACTTGAAAGTAATCGTGGCTCTGAGTAATAGCCAAATGATTTTCGATAATGTTCCGCAAGTTTAGGGTCATTAATTGTGCGGTATTCTGCAAATCGTTTTGTGGCCATAAAAAATGCACCTAAGAACCAAAAAGCAAGTAATAGTGAGAGAGAAGGCAGTTGATCGGGAATCATTATGAACCACCCTAACAAAAGGCGGATAGGATTGTTGACAGATTCAGATAATACATCGAGATAAGGCAAATCTTTGAGTCGAAAAGGTCTCACATTGTAGACAAGCCCCATAAAAAATAAGGCGGCGCCAGTATACAAAAACCAGCGATTAACAAAGGCTGCGAGAACTAGACCGAGAATGGCTAGAATAACCCATTCAGCATATGCAATATGAATTTGAACAGAACCAGATGGGATAGGACGGAATTTCTTCTTTGGATGAAAACGATCATACTCAGCATCTTGAATTTCATTGAGAACATAATTACTGGAAGCAAGTATGCAGGTAGCCATGATGCCAAGAATCAATACAGGGAAATTATCCAACCTCAAGACGTGTGGATTATGAAAGACCGCCAAGAATACCCCAACAAGCATAAACACATTTTTAAACCAATGGTCCACCCGCATGATCGCAACATAGCTACGCCAGCTAGCAGGGAAATCCCAAAAATCTAATGTATCTGAAACTCGTCTTGACTTCGACATGCTTTAGTACACCTCATGTTTCATTTGAAACGAATTGATAACTCCCTAAGTACTTATCAAAAATAATTATAAATTATGACCAGATATAGGGCTGTTAGATGATCATCTTGTTCAACAGACTATTGAGATATTGTCCTGGATTATTGCCATCGCCATTCAGATTTTTAAACTCTGAGATAACATAGAACAAAACAGTCCTGATGTATTGCTGTGAACTGTGTTCATGCAAATTTAATTCACTTCAGCAACCCGAATAAGTTTTATTAGCCCATACCCACCGACAACCGTGTACTAGAAAGGTATACACTTGTCAGAAAGTCTTGTTTGTACCCTAGTCACCGAACGAGAATAATGAGTAGTAAGGCCTGCTTCTAGCAAATCGAGGCTGTTCTTGCCTCTATCGCTTGCATTCCATTGTGATGTTGCTGGTACCAGTTGTAGGTTTTTTGAATACCGTCCTTTAGAGAAACATTAGGTCGCCAACCTAATTCTTTGAGTCTCGAAACATCAAGGACTTTCTTCATCGTCCCATCGGGTTTGGTCGTGTCCCATTTAACTTGCCCCTCAAAGCCTACGATCTGCATAATCTTTTCAACCAACTCACCAATTGTTAGTCCCTCGCCAGTGCCAACATTAATGACGGGACCAGCTTCATGAATAAGGAGTTGAGAGTAGAGCCCAGCAGGCAGATTCATTAAAAAGACACAGGCTTCTGCGCAATCATCAATGTAAAGTAATTCACGTTGAGGACGCCCAGTTCCCCAAATAGTGACTGGTGTGTTCTGTTCACGACCTTCGTGAAACTTCCGCACGAGCGCGGGTAAAACATGACTTGTCTGTAGATCAAAATTGTCACCTTCTCCATACAGATTCGTCGGCATCACGCTGAGGAATTGCGTACCATATTGTCTGTTATAGGCCTCACACATTTTAACACCAGCAATTTTTGCAATTGCATAGGGTTCATTTGTCGGCTCAAGATATCCGCTCAGTAAATGCTGTTCTTTCATGGGCTGTGGGCATTCTTTCGGGTAGATACATGAACTTCCCAAGAAAAGTAACCGTTTTACGCCATGACGATAGGCCGAATTGAGGATATGTGTTTGGATCGTGAGATTCTGGAAAATAAAGTCTGCTGGATACGTATGATTGGCCAAAATTCCGCCAACTTTCGCGGCGGCAAGAAACACATATTCAGGTTTTTCAACCGAGAAAAACTGTTCAACGTCAGCTTGACGAGTCAAGTCTAATTCTTGACGGTTTTTAAGAATGAGGTTTGTATATTTTTTGGTGTGCAGATTACGGACAATAGCAGACCCAGCCATTCCATTATGACCTGCCACATATATTTTACTATCAGGGTTCATGAACACTTTCGATGGCATAAGTTGATTTTCCTTGACGTGCCGAGGCTTAATTTTCCTTGATTAATCATGTGAATAGTCAGAATCAAATTCTCTCCATCATTTAATTGAGCAAGGCCTATACCAAAATACCTTAATGCTTTGGAGGCATTACAGACACAGAATTAACACTGACTTTACGGAAAACTCGACGTATCAATGTTAAAAAATAAGTAGGCTGAGCGTATATGCTCGCCCTAGGCTGTGCGAAATAATGTAGGTATTATCCAGACCAAACAATCAATGAGTTGTCGTCCGTGCGAACAATCATATATTTTACCGTCGCAAGATTCTAGGGAAACGAATGGTTGAATTGGCTTATTGAGGATTTTGGTGGCCAACTCAGGTATTTCAACGTTCTCGTGATTCATCACTTGTGGCGATAGAATAATATCTAGACTCCTCAAGCGACTCCTTACTCATTTACATTAATCACCCTGCCACCATTTTTCAAGAAACTTCTTCTGGATAATAGTATCACCTTCACCTTTGGCGGTAATGCCAGCTATTCTCATATCAGCATCAACCATAATTCTGACAAGTTCGGGGAATCCAATTCGTGCTTCCCAGTTTAATTCCTTTTTGGATTTTTCCGGTTGTGCAATGAGCACATCAACTTCGGTGGGTCTGAGGTACTTTGGGTCTTCCTTGACAAAATCGTGCCAGTCGAGTCCGACATATCCGAACGATTCTTCAACAAGCTCACGAACGGTATGAGCCTCTCCTGTTCCGAGGACAAAGTCTTGGGCATCATCAACTTGCAACATGCGATACATGCCTTCAACATATTCTGGTGCGAATCCCCAGTCCCGTTGTGCATCAAGATTTCCTAAGTACAAATCCTTCTGATTTCCTGCCACGATATTCGCCACGGCTCTAGTAATTTTGCGTGTCACAAAGGTTTCACCGCGCCTTGGGGATTCATGATTAAATAAAATTCCATTGCAGGCAAATAGCTGGCTAGCCTCTCGATAGTTTACTGTCATCCAATATGCATAGACTTTAGCCGCACCGTAGGGACTTCGAGGGTAAAAGGCCGTGGTCTCACTTTGCGGAGGAGCAGAATTTCCAAACATCTCACTCGATGAAGCTTGATAAAACTTACATTTCACCCCGCTTCGTTTGATGGCTTCAAGTAATCTTGTCGTCCCTAATCCAGTAATGTCGCCTGTGTTCTCTGGGATATCAAAACTCACTCTGACATGACTTTGAGCTCCAAGATGGTAGACCTCGGTTGGCTGCAGATTATAGATCAGATGTGTGAGCTGACTCGAATCCACAAGATCGCCATAATGGAGAAAGAGCCGAGCCTGAGGGTGGTGCGGATCTAAGTACACATGGTCAATTCGATTGGTGTTAAAGGTGCTGGCTCGTCGAATCAATCCATGTACTTCATACCCTTTTGAAAGCAGAAGCTCACAAAGATATGATCCGTCTTGTCCCGTGATTCCGGTAATTAATGCAACGTTTGCCATAGTATTGTAAGGTTTCTCTTTGGTTAATTATGCGGCCCCTGTTCCTCTGAGCACAACGGGAATAGTTTTTAGCAGGATTTTGAGATCAAGCCACAGCGTCCATTGATCAATATATTGCATGTCAAGCTCCATCCATTTTTCAAAAGAGAGCCGACTTCGGCCATTCACCTGCCACAAACATGTGATCCCAGGGGGAACACTAAAGCGACGACGGTGCCAATCTTCGGTGAACTCTTCAAAGTCACGAATAGGTAATGGACGAGGACCCACTAAGCTCATATCGCCTTTTAACACGTTCCATAATTGCGGAAGCTCATCGATGCTAGTTTTTCGCAACAATCGTCCTATCGAAGTGAGTCGAGGATCATCTTCAATTTTGAAGGCTGCCCCTTCGACTTCATTCAGATGCTCAATATCCTTGAGCATCTTTTCTGCACCAGGGACCATGGTTCGAAATTTAAATAGACGGAATTGGCGTTTATTCCGACCTATTCGGTTTTGAGCAAAAAAGATTGGACCTTTTCCCGATATCTTAATCGCAATAGCGATGAGGACAAAAAATGGAAGCAACATCAACAGAATAGGCAATGATACGAGAATGTCGATAATTCGCTTAAAGAAAAAAGCTTGATCTCCAAGCGCTCCGGGTTGGAGTGTCAACAGTGAATGCGTACCAAAATGTTCGACTCGTTCGTGTGCAAACTTTGGCGAAAACATATTTCCCAAGACCCGAATGAGTACGCCCTGCTCTTCACATTGCTCGACGATCTGCGCGGCCTGTGCATAGTACGATTTCACTGGGAGCGCGATCATCACTTCATCAATGATAAAACACCTCAGAAAACTTTGAAAATTCTTGAAATCTGAGACAATGGCGTTACCCGTTTGCTTGAAATGATCCGTTCCAGCCCAGGGTTCATCTAAAAATCCAACAAGATTATACCCCAATTCAGGTTTCGCTTGAATATCCCGTGCAAATTGTATTGCCCGGGGGTTTGTTCCGGCGATCAAAATGTTCCGAATGTTTCGTCCATTCAGCCTCGCTTGTTTTAAGGCAAATCTGAGGACGAGCCGACTGCCAACGATGAGGATCAATCCACTACTCCAAAATGCTAGAACAAATCCTTGCGTAATGATCTCAACGTTAAAAATTACAGATGCTGTCACCAAGACGAAGGTGGCGAGTGACATGGCCTTGAGCAGGTCAAGGCATTCATCCTTCAGGGTAGAAAGTCGTCGAGATTCATAGATTTGAAAAAACGAAAAAATACTGTGCCAGAGAATAACCATGGCACTGACGAAGATAATGTTTTCAACTTTGACTCGAATGGCAAAAAAATCGCTAAAAGAAATATTTCCTGACGGGGTATAAGCAATGGCCACTGAAAGAGAGAAAGCGAGGCCTAAGAGGATAAGGTCAATACCCTTAAGGCTGTCAATTAATATTTTTCGTCGGATTTGCATCTGTTACATTCATCTTTCTTAAGCAACTCAACTCACGCGTTGGCATGAATAAAGTCAATTGCGTATGGCGATTAAATCGGCTACGGCATTAGTTGAAGCGGGCATGTAATCTTGGATGTAAACTAGGTGATTTGGGACTTATTCGGCTCTTGTACAGCATTAAATGTTCTTGCAAATTACGAGCCTTATTTTCTGTGAATTGAAAAGTTTTATTTCATCTTTACATTCAACAACATAGATGAAATGTAGTGTTTCACTTAATACATGAGTGAAGGGGAAATGCTACAGTATTTCTACTTTACTTTGATTCTTCGAATTGCACAGATTGTGTTGGTCTGGTTGCAGTCCAGAGATTCTCCAATAATCCGAAGTACTTTCTCGAGTATCTCGCAGTCCAATTGGAAGGTATGGAATCGGATGTGTAATGTTTTAAATAGCCTCAATTGAAAAAACCCATTCACTTCTGCCAATTAACTCACGATCACATTAGACAGAAACCGAATAGGCAAAGACCTTCAGAGTTCTTTTAGGCATACTATAAAAATACAACATATTTTGGCTAACACAAGGGGGAAACAATGGAAAGTTCAAATTTTCATCATCGATAATCAAAATGCGGCTTGCTATTTGATTGAATTAACCTTGTATTGTAAACAAATTTCCAGAAGGTAGATGAAGTGCTAGCTTGAGATCTGCATCACAGAGTTGATAGAAGAAATCTCCATGAGGAAGCAACAAGTGACGTTAGGCTGATTTTTTCAATAATTGGGGTGAAGTTTTTCCTTCTACCACCTCGTGATTGATCACCACCTCTGTGACTTCTTTGAGTGCTGGGACGTCATACATCAAGTCCAACATCAAATCCTCTAAAATGCTTCGCAGTGCGCGGGCTCCGGTCTTCATGGACACGGCTTTTTCCGCAATAAGCCGTATAGCTTCCGGCGTAAACGTGAGATGAATCTGTTCTAATTCAAACAAGGCCTGATACTGTTTGATTAAGGCATTTTTGGGTTCCGTCATCACTCGAACCATGTCCTCAACACTTAAGTCCCGTAAGGTCGACAGAATGGGAAAACGACCGACGAACTCCGGAATGAGTCCATATTTAAGTAGATCTTCAGGACGAACTCGATCGATCAAATTGTCACGATGGTTCGATTCAATCGGTGCGTTCTCGGTCCCAAATCCTAACCGTTTTTGATTGGTGCGTTGAGCGATAAATTCATCCAATCCAACAAATGCTCCACCGCAGATAAATAAGACGTTGGCTGTATCGACCCGCAAGAATTCTTGCTCAGGATGTTTGCGTCCACCTTTTGGAGGAATATTACAAACGGTACCCTCTACAAGCTTGAGCAGCGCTTGCTGGACCCCTTCTCCCGAGACATCTCGTGTAATCGATGCACTCTCTGACTTCCGGCTAATTTTATCGATTTCGTCAATATAGATAATGCCAACTTGGGCTCGTGAAAGATTAAAGTCACTCGCTTGCAACAATTTTAAGACAACATTCTCAACATCTTCCCCGACATAACCAGCTTCTGTCACAGTTGTCGCGTCGGCAATGGCAAAAGGGACTTGAAGAATTTTGGCAAGGCTCCGTGCCAACAGTGTTTTTCCGGTTCCTGTTGCACCGATTAACATCACATTGCCTTTTTCTAATTCCACATCTTTCAGTTTTTGACCGCTGAAAACACGTTTGTAGTGGTTATGGACGGCGACCGACAGAACTTTTTTTGCGCGTTCTTGTCCAATCACATATTGATCAAGCACGGCTTTGATTTCTGGAGGAGTCGGGAGTGGACCTTCAGGAACTGCAACGGGCTCATGCAGATGCGGTTGTCCAGCAAGAAATTTCGAACAATGCTGGACGCAATCTTGACAGATGAACACGTGTCCTTGCGCTTGACACTGCGTACAGGTGTTGTCTGTTGGCGATTGGATGAGCGTTTTACCTGAACTTTGCGGTTTGCCACAAAATGCGCACGTGATGTCTTTCAAATTCTGGCCTTGAGTAGAATCGCTCACTGTCATCGT
Source organism: Nitrospirales bacterium (assembly GCA_021603905.1). Taxonomy (GTDB): domain Bacteria; phylum Nitrospirota; class Nitrospiria; order Nitrospirales; family UBA8639; genus JAGQKC01. The sequence continues at coordinate 50,661 of BQIU01000006.1, read as the reverse complement.
TTCCTTATCAATAAAAATGTCAGAACGTCCATGCAGGTCATCTTTGAAAACATCGCATCATAATAGCACGGCTAGCAATTATCAAACACGCTCACTGTCTGGATGTTTTGCTTTAACCTTCCTGAACAATTAATGGAACTGGTTCCCACGAGCCTCCACCATGCCGACTGCGATATAATCCACTCCCATTCGTTCCAACATAGAGTAATGTAGAATCAAGTGGACTGATGGCGAGTGCACGGATATTTAGGTTTTCCAATCCTTCGTTCATGGCTCGCCATGTTAATCCACCATTTGTTGACAGGTGCACACCTTTTCGGCTTCCCACGTAAATGGTACCAGGAATGGATGGATCAATAATTAAGTCACTGAGCATGTGATCAGGAAGATCTTCTCCAATTTTCTCCCATGCCTCTCCACCGTTCGTCGTTTTATACAGACCGGTGAGTGTTGCCGCAAAGACCGACTCAGAATGGTGCGGATCAATTTGTATTTTTGTGACTCCCAATGCCCGTGATGATTTCAAAACCTCTGGGTCCACAAGACCATTATTAACTTTTACCCACCACCGACCACCATCCAAAGACTTATACACGCCACCACTTGTTCCGGCATAGAGAGTTTGAGGTTGCTGTGAATCAATGGCAAGAGAGATGACCATAAGGACTTCTTTCATTCCATCCATTCGCTTGATCCATGTCTCCCCTGCCGTTTCAGATTCAAACACGCCCATGGATGTGGCCGCAAAAAAGCGTTGACTTGATCCAGGGACAAAGACGAGTTGATGGACCACTGAAGAGATCGTGACATCTTCAAGCCCGGCTCGTTTCGATTCCCAATTTTGGCCACCGTTGTAACTTCGAAATACCGCATCACCCTTGGTTCCTGCATACACATTGGCTGGGAATAGAGGGTCAATGGCTAAGGAAATCACACGAGAATGGGTCATGCCTTGTGACATATTTTGCCATGTGGCTCCTTCATCTCGTGATTTATAAAGATAGGCGTTGGTCGCAATGTAGAGGATATTGGGCTTTGTTGGATGAAGCGCAATTTCCACAACGGGTTCACTGCTGCCGCAAGCTCCTAACACAAGGGAGAACAGTACAGTTGGCAGATAGAGCCATTTCCCATTCATCATGTTTGTAAGATATGTGAGAAGTCGTGAAAATTTGACCTCGATGCCCAGGTAAGATTTTACTAGATCTAACGACGTAATGGTGCTTTGTCCTAAGGTGATTTTTCTTTGGCCTTCGGCGGAGCAGGCGTGACTGGAGGTAAATTTTTCACCGGAGCCTTAGGTGCCGGTTGATACAGAGCCAGGGCTTCCGGCATCCATTTCTTTAAATCCTCAATTCGTGTCCCATGAGCCGGATGCGTTGAAAGAAATTCAGGGCTCGCACCTTGCGAGGCTTGCGCCATCCGTTGCCAAATGTTGATTGCTTCCCGCGGATCATAGCCAGCATCAGCAGCCAATAAGACGCCCACATAATCAGCTTCGGATTCATGACTTCGGCTAAAAGGCAGCATGACCCCCACTTGAGTTCCCATCCCAAGTGCTTGCATGGCCAGTTGGTTCATTTGCGGGCTGAAGCCTTGAGTGGAAAGGGCCACAGCTGCGGCGGTCATACCGAACTGCGAGACCAAACCTTGACTCATTCGTTCACCACCATGTTGTGCCAAGGCATGAATTACTTCATGTCCCATAATGGCAGCGAGTCCAGCCTCGGTTTTGGCCATCGGAAAGATTCCGGTGTAGACCGCGATTTTTCCACCAGGCATTGCCCAAGCATTTTTGGTGTTGTCGTCCTTAATGACAGAGACTTCCCACTTAAATTGCTTTGCCGCCTCGGCATACTTTGATCGTTTCGCCGCTTCAATAATGCGGGCGGCTACCCGCTGAACAGGCTCAATTTCTTTAGGGTCTTTCGAGAGTTGCACTTCAGGGTCTTGAAGCACCTGGTTATATTGTGTCGCAGCCATTTGTGTCATATACGAGTCCGGGAGCAAAAGAAGTTGAGAGCGCTCGGTGTACGGATTGGTTTGACAACCAGTCAACCCCAGACTCAACACAAGCGCACACAGACCGAACTGTCCTCTTTGTTTCCAAGCTATCGTTCTGTTCATAGAGACATCCAATTCATCATACGAAGGCGTGTTCTAGAAGATTTAAAACTCTCATCAGTTCAGACCAGGAATGCCAATCCTTTAACTTGGTTCCGGAATGGTGATGTCCACCTCCTGAATGCTTTTGTATCGTGCTAACGCTGATGCCGTGCCCTTTCGTGGGCCGACGACTAAGATGGAGAAACCTTGGGGCCGCAAATGCCGGCGAACAGCTTCACGGACTTGCTCAGTCGTTACTTGTTCGATGCCCTTTCGAAACTGGACAAACCAATCGGCAGGATATCCATAATATTCATGAGTGACGTACTTGCCAAGAATTTTGGCTGGAGAGTCCACGGAAAAGATATAAGAATTTAAAATGGCAGCTTTCGCCTTAGTCACCTCTTGATCCGTTGGCGGCTCCGTCACCATTTTTTCAGATTCAGCAATGAGGGCATCGATACCTGCCCCGGTCGTTTCAGTTTTCGTTGACATCATTAAACTGGCCAACCCAGGGTAGTCCCATTGGAATCCCACTCCTCCGTGCACATCATACGCCAATCCCTGTTTGGATCGAACATTTGAAAAAAGCCGGGCCCCAAAAGATCCGGACAATATTTGGTTAACAATCACCAATGGGTAATAGTCCGGGTTTCGTCGCATCACCCCCAAATGTCCCATCATAATTTTAGCTTGAGTCATATCATTTTTTTCGACGTAAAAGACTTTTGCAGGATTCGACTCTTGGTAGGGAACATTAATATCTTTGACTGCGGGACCTATCGGCCAATCTCCAAACACTTCTTTCACCATCTGTAGTGTTGAGTCTGACTGAAAGTCTCCAGTGATACCCAAAATAATTCGATTTGGATGGAAATATGATTCATGCCAGGCAATCAGATCTTTTCGAGTAATCGCACTCACGGTCGCATAGGAAGGCGTACGGGCATATGATGAGTCTTGCCCATAGACAAGTTTCTTAAATTCACGACTGAGGATAGCATCTGGATTATCATTTTGACGTGAAATTCTGGCCATAATCTGGTTTTTCGCAATGGCAAGCTTTTCAGGATCAAACGAAGGGTTTCGAAGCAGATCAGCAAACACGTGTAGGACATCAGAGAAATCGTCTTTCAGGCAACTCATGGCTGCTGTACCAGCGGTCTCTCCAATGGATGTCTCAATTGTTGCAGCCTTGCCTTCGAGATAATCATCCAAGGCATCGCCCGCTAGGGAGGTACTTCCTCCACTACGCATGACAATTCCCATCAGTTGAGCCAACCCAATCTTCGAGTTGGGTTCAAGACGAGAACCCGTCCGAATCTTTGCCGAAACACTGACGAGTGGAAGCTCATGATCTTCCATCATGACGACAACCATCCCATTATCCAATACCACGCGCGTTGGCTCTGGAATATTCAGTTCTGCGAGAGGTGGAAATTTCAAATCTTTAACATGGTCTACTTGAGCCTGAACAGGCGGTTCCAGCCATTGGCTCAGAAGGAGCATGAGAATCAAGAACCCGCCGCCTTTGACAAGATTTGATTGCATGCGCATTATTCTAGCCCTCCTGAAGCATTCATGTTGGTCCTGACTGGTGGTTCTGAAGCTTCAGTTTCAATCATGCCAACGACACGATTGCTTTCCCGAAACGTCTGGCTGGCGACACGACGGATATCAGCTTTGGTGACGGAGTCTAATCGTTCAATATATTTAAACAATTCACGCCAATCGCCAAATAGCATTTGATAATCCGTTAAATACATCGCTAGACCCAAATTACTTCCCAATGCCCGAACAAGACCGGCTTTCGCTCGAGTGCGAAACTTTTGCAATTCTTCATCTGTCACATCTTCTGTCGTCAAACGTTGTAACTCGTCACGCAGGGCATCTTGTATGGTTGTATTGCTCACCCCTCTGGTTGGCACACCATACGCGATCCAAAGATGAGGATACTTTTCTCCAGGATAGCCACTATAGGAACCGGCTGATACGGCAATTTTCTTATCACGGACCAGTGATCGATAGAAGCGAGAAGTTCGGCCATTGGTTAAAATGTCATCAATGGCATCAAAAACGGGCTGATCCTGATGGGTGACCGCTGGTTTGTGGTAGCCCTCGAGATAAAATGGTTGAGAAGGGTCTCTGAGCACCACGGTTTTTTCCGCAATGGCAGGCGGTTCAATGCTTCTGAGCGGCTCTGGTTTTGGCCCTTCGGGTATTCTTCCAAAGTACGTTTCCAGTAGTGGAATAATTTTCTCTGCTTGTACATCGCCGACAATGGCCGTCACCATATTCGAAGGAACATAGTGTTGACGATAAAATGCTTCGGCATCTGTCATCGTATACGACTGAATATCGCTCGCAAACCCAATCACGGGATGATGGTAGGGATGAGCAATAAAGGCGGTCGAAATGAATTGCTCAAGTAAGCGACCAATTGCGCGGCTTTCTGTCCGAAGACGTCGTTCTTCCATCACCACATCTCGTTCCTTATAAAATTCACGAAAGACCGGATGCAGAAATCGCTCTGATTCGAGATAGGCAAACAATTCAACTTTATTCGATGGTAACGCATAAAAGTACCCCGTCACATCGGCACCGGTAAATGCATTTAATGACACGCCGCCTTCACGTTCAATAATGTCACCGAATTCATTTTTTACGACATACTGACCGGCCGCCTCTTGCATTTGTTTAAAGTGATCATAGCGTTCTCTGACAATCTCAGGATCGGCATTCGATGAAAATTTGGTCTGTTGATAGGATAGATAGGCGTCTTCAAGATTCTTGAGCGCAACTTTTTCTTCCGCGTAATTCGATGTTCCCAGTCGTGGAGTCCCTTTGAACGCCATATGTTCAAACATATGGGCGAGACCGGTCATGCCATTCGGTTCTTGAGCAGAGCCCACATTCACTCGTGTCATAAACGCAAAGACGGGTGCCGTCGGACGTTCAACAATAATGAACGTCCACCCATTTTTTAAGGTGTGGGGCGTGACCTGCTTTGAGAATGATGCGAGATCTTGTGCGAAAACTTGGGAGAGAAGCAGAGGGAAGGAAAAAACAAATAGGAGCACAGTTACGCGAAACGGGTTCCTCAACACATATTTGAGAGATATCATCCTGTCATTACCTCATTCAAGATAGTGGTCCATTAACTATATCGTACCCAGTCAACAAGAAAGCTTGCAAGGTGAATGAAGAATGTCATTCATGTAGGCATCATAGAAGATGACAATGGTTCTGTCACACCACATGATCTATGTAGAACTCAACGTTGCCTGTTAAATTATCTCCCATGAGGTCATCTCACAAATGCTTAGCCATATCGATCATTATTCCAGGGCAGTGCCGTATTCGAATATCCACGAACTTCCCAAAATCCTTTTTGGTCTTGCTCTGTAAAGGTGATTTTTTTAACCCACTTCGCCCCTTTCCAGGCATAGAGTTTTGGGATAATCATGCGGGCCGGGCCTCCGTGCTCTCTTGAAAGCGGCAGATGGTTCCACTGATAAGCCAGAAAGACGTCATCATCCCGACAGACGGACAGTGGAAGATTCGTCGTATATTCATCATACGCTTCAAAAAAGACAAATTTTGCTGACGGAAGTGGACCAACTATATTCAGCAGATGGTTGAAGCTGACCCCTACCCATTCATTATCTAAACGGCTCCAGCTCGTCACACAGTGAAAATCCGTCGTGAGGGTGACTGAAGGCTGTGCCTGAAAATTCTCCCAGTTCCAGACCACTGGATTTTCGACTTGGCCATCAATCTCCAACTTCCAGTCTTCCAGCGTAATCTCCGGTTTGAAGCCAAGATCCAGTACTGGCCAATTATTGACTAAATGTTGCCCGGGCGGAACACGCGGGTCACCATAATCTTCATCAACTTCTCGGGCAGAGTCTCCCCGACCACGTTGCATCAGCTTTTGCTTCGCCCTGACAATTTTTTCATTGATATCCATATTCTTCAATGCTCCCAGCCTGTGATTGCTTCTATGTCATCAGACGTTGGTTCCGAGACTTGTTTAATAGATGAGAGCCAATTAGAACTTTTGCTGATCAATACTATAGCTTAACCGAAAGGTTGAAGGTAGGTATGTTAGGACACGATACATGCAAGACCTCGCGTTTCCCACATACCTTCGACATCGTCATTCAATAACCCAATTGCTCTCTATATGACAGGTGTCCAAGTCCAGCCGATTCAAATACACCAATTCAGCGCGAAACATTGCTTCATACGTACGGAAACTCATTGGAACGGCTATAGTGCGAGAAATCTTCTTCGTCCGTAAGGTGAAGCGAATCAGCACTTGAGCCTTAGCGTTATTGGACATCGTACTGTTGCTGTTGTGCTGTTGTGGATAGGTCAAGAAATTTTAGCTGCCGGAATCAACCGGCGGCAACGCTCCTAAGAATTGGAACGTCCCGATATTTCGCAATTTGGTATTGGAAACAAGCCGATAGTCATCCTTCTCCGGCTGGACAAAGGTCGGGGCGACATTCAAATCTGTCTGACTTTGCCGATCGGGTGGTGCAGGAACGTTGGACTGTTCTTTGAGGAGATAGTTCGCATCATTAGCAAACATAACATTGAAGGAGAAGGTTGTTTGGCTTTGCGGAGAGAAAAGAAAGCCAACTTGACTGTCCGTCAGGATATTCCCATGTGCTTCCCCCTGACTCGTATCATGAAAGGCAATCCCTCCTCCGTTATGGACGATGGTGTTCTGAATGATTTTGGCCGTAGACGTATCATGGACCATAATGCCTTCGAACAAGCTCCGAGTAATGACATTGTGCGTTAACAATACTTGAGAGGTTCCTCCGATTGAGACGCCATGATCATTGTCATGGATAAAATTTCCTATAAGAGTGGCTTTGGAGTTGGCAAATGCGATCCCAGTCGTCTCACTTCCGCCAATGACGCAGTCTTCAATTGTCACGTCTTCAACTTCCTGGCCAAACACCATGCCTTTGATATGAATCTTTTTTAAGAGAATCCCACCACCATTAAAAATTCCTAATCCTAAACCGCCATGTTGATTGACGGTAAGGTTATGAATTTCAACATTCCGTGCACCGTAGGGCCATTTCCCAATGTGAAGAGTGCCAACACGTTTCAGGCCGGAAAGCACGACCAGGTCCATCCGCTCACCGATAATCTTGAGTCCCTCTTTGCTGTGAACGGTCACATCTTCGGCATACGTCCCGGCTTTGATCCAAATCGTATCGCCAGACTTTGACGCATCGATAGCTTCTTGAATGGAAATATATGTGCCGGTGCCATCCAAGGCCACAGTCCAATTAGCTTGATCCGGGGGGGGGACGGTCGAAGGAGACGCGGCCAAACTTGATGAACTTCCAGGAAATTCGACAGCAAGACAAAGCATCACAATCATCAGAGTCATGCGATGGAAGTGCTGCACGTGATGCAACGGAGTAATCATGTATAGTCTGGAAAAACGAAAACAGGCAAAATACCGTGTTCAAAATGAGTAAATTCTTTGCCTGTCTTCTTAGGCAATAACCGAAATGGTCCCTGTGGGTCAAGCGAATGTGGACTCCTGCTTCTAAGTTATGATTGTGACAGAGAAAAATCCTATGCTATGGTGCGATATGCTCATCGTGGGCCTGACGGGCGGTTTAGCATCAGGAAAAACAACCATTGCTCAGATATTTCAGCAATGTGGCGCAGAGATTATTGATGCCGACAGTCTCACACGAGAAATCGTCAAACCCCGCAGAGTAGCCTGGAAAGATATTATTCGAATGTTTGGTCGAGCTATATTGACCGAACAGAACACGGTGAATCGAGCGGCCCTGGCCCACAGGGTCTTTGGTCATCCTCGTAAACTCAAACAGTTGACAAATATTTTGTATCCTCGAGTGGCGCGTGAACAGGCTCGAGAGGTTCGTCGGATTGGTCGGGAAAATCCGGATGCCGTCATTATCTATGATGCTGCCATGCTCATTGAATCAGACGCGTACAGGCGTATGGATCGAGTGATCGTCGTGAAGACCCCTCCATACATGCAAATTCAGCGCGCATGCCAGCGCACCGGGATGTCCAGGGTTGAGGCAACACGTCGAATTCAACATCAGATGCCGCTTCGCAAAAAAATTCAATATGCCGATCATGTGCTCAATGGGGCATTACCCCTACGTCAGATACGTCCGATCGTTCGAAGCCTGTATCGTCACTTTCAGGCAAAGGCACGGCAGGACACGTAACCATTGTGTTATGAGTTAGAATCGAGGGATGCCATTCCCTTATTTTCAGCTCGCCTCATAACTAAGGGCGGGAGAATGTTCCAAAGACAAGGAGTTGTTTCATGCATAATGTCGTCATTCTTGGATCAGGCCCAGCGGGCCTCACTGCGGCACTCTACACAGCCCGCGCCAATCTCTCTCCACTACTCATTGATGGCTCGCAGCCAGGTGGACAGTTAACGATTACCACCGATGTCGAAAACTTTCCTGGGTTTCCTAAGGGAATTATGGGCCCTCAGTTGATTATGGACATGCGAGCTCAAGCTGAACGATTCGGTACGGCGTTTCGTCAGGGTCATGTGACGAAAGTCGATCTCAATACACGTCCGTTTTCTATCACGATTGATGACGAGGAAACGATTCAAGCAAAGACCCTGATTATTTCTACAGGAGCTTCAGCCAATCTTTTGGGACTCCCATCAGAAAGCCGCTTAATGGGCCATGGAGTCTCAACCTGCGCCACGTGTGACGGATTCTTCTTTCGAGGAAAAGAGATTGTGGTCATTGGCGGAGGAGATAGTGCCATGGAAGAAGCGACGTTTCTCACGAAATTTGCGACTAAGGTCACGATTATCCATCGCCGTGATTCATTACGTGCCTCAAAAATTATGCAGGACCGTGCCGAAAAAAATGAAAAGATTGCCTTTCGCTGGAACTCCACAATCGACGAAATGTTAGGCAACGATGTGGTGACCGGCATTCGCGTTCGAGATGTGAAGACCAAGCAATCAGAAGACCTCTCATGTGCTGGAATCTTTGTCGCAATTGGTCATACTCCCAATACTAGTCTGTTTCGAGGTTCCCTCGATATGGATGAGGCAGGCTATCTTGTGACGCAAGCACACAGCTCCGCAACAAATATTCCTGGTGTCTATGCTGCCGGTGACGTGCAAGATTCTCAGTATCGACAAGCGATTACGGCGGCAGGGTCCGGGTGCATGGCCGCCATCGATGCTGAACGATTTCTTGAAAGTCACGAATAATACTGCAGACCCAAGCTTCGTGATCGCCTCGTACCATGATTGAGGGGCTATTGGCTTAAAAAAAACAGAGGATTGCCACAATAATCTCACTCGCATCGCATTTCACAAATGATGACTTCTTGAATGTTTCACGCACTCGTCCATTATCATGAGGTGGCACTCAAAGGAAGAAACCGAAAGTTCTTTGAGCAACGGATGGTCCACCATCTGCGATCCGCACTGAAAAATCTCAAGGCTATTCAAGTTGAGGCTTTACCCGGGCGAATTCGAATTAGCTTCCCAGAGGAACATCTTTGGCAACGAATTCAAGAAACCTTGACTCGAACGTTTGGTGTCACAAATTTTTCATTTGCTCGTTCAGCACCCATCTCACTTACCTCTTCAGATTTGACGACCTTAAAGGATGCCATTCAGAGAGACATTCCATCCCATCCATTCAAGACATTTCGCGTCGTGACCAAACGAGCTGAAAAACGTTTTCCAATGACTTCCATGGATATTGACCGTGAAATTGGCGCACATCTTTGTGAGCAGACAGGCAAACGCGTCGATCTCACACAGCCCGACGTAACAGTCTATATTGAAGTGTTAAAAAATGAAGCCTATTATGCCTTTAACAAAGAATCTGGCCCAGGTGGACTCCCGGTTGGAACTGGAGGAAAGGTATTGTGCCTCATGTCTGGCGGAATTGATTCACCGGTTGCAGCTTATCGAATGATCAAACGTGGGTGCCGGGTGGTCTTTGTTCACTTTCACGGGCGTCCGTATCTCTCCCGCGCGTCTGAAGAAAAAGTTCGTGATTTAGTGACGTTACTCACGTCGTATCAACTTTCCTCAACCTTATACCTTGTGCCATTTGGTGAAATTCAACAACAGATCGTCCTTGGCGCACCTGCGCCAATCCGCGTGGTCCTCTATCGACGTATGATGATGAGGATCGCCGAAGAACTGGCTCGACAAGAAGAGGCATGGGCTCTTGTCACGGGTGACAGTCTCGGGCAAGTGGCTTCGCAAACTCCAGGCAACATTCAAGTTGTGAGTGAAGTGACCGCTTTGCCAATTCTTCGTCCACTCATTGGAATGGACAAAATCGAAATTACTGCGCAAGCGCAAGCAATTCAATCATTTGAAACGTCGATTGAACCCGATCAAGACTGTTGTACTCTCTTTGTTCCCCCGCATCCGAATACTCGCGCACGACTATCTGACATACTAAAAGTTGAAGAGGGTCTCGATATTGTCGGAATGTTGAAGCAAGGCATCGAACAGGTGGATTGTGTGAATTATGCCTTCCCCTACTGATCATTATTAAATGTCTCCGAGAGTCAATTTCGTACTTTCTTATGCTACAAAGATGGACTCATAGACCTGAACCCATTCCATCTGTCGTTTCCCTGTCTACAGGAAACTCGCGCATTCGGTCGTTCCACTTGTTACTTCTGCTGCTATTTGTTTTCGGACTTCCATTGTTAGGAACTTGGCTATCTGGTTTGTCTATCTGGCCATTCCTTTCATTTCCTCCAAGACCCAGTCAAACCCATTCAGGGCAAGTTTCCTGGATATTATTTACGACCATGGCGTTGAGTCTCGCTCTTGTGATGACGCCATTTCTTTGGAGATTCCTGACATTTCCATTCCCAGAAGCGACAAACGTTCAGGCTTCATCATTTCCCATTTGGGGATGGTATGGCCTAGCCTCACTATCCGTTGCTTGGACTGCTGCCTGGACTCGGTTGCCTGAACTCGCTGCAATCCAACTCCATACCTTTACCCCTCTTTGGCTTAGCTATATCGTAGTAGCCAATGCGTTGACCATGGGCCGAACAAAGCGTTGTCTCATGGTGAATCAGCCCAAAATCTTTTTTAGCTTATTTCCTATAAGTGCAGTATTTTGGTGGATATTTGAATACCTGAACCGGTTTGTCGAGAATTGGTATTACCTGCCAACCCTAGATGTCGATGCCTTCACTTACGCCTTTTGGGGAAGCTTGTCATTTTCAATAGTGCTTCCAGCTATCTACGGGACCTATGAATTCCTCATGTCATGTCACCGGATCACCCGTCCATTCAAAAATTGGTGGAAAATCCGTATCCAGAATGAACGAACCGTGGGATGGGTATTTCTTTGTGCTGCAGGACTGGGATTAGTGGGTATAGGGAACTGGCCCAAAACTTTATACCCTTTATTATGGCTTTCACCATTGCTCATGCTGCTTGCGGTTCAAATTTTTCAGGGACACGACTCTATTCTGAGTCGACTTCGTCATGGTGACTGGCGACCTGTGATTATCCCTGCACTGAGCGGACTGATCTGTGGGGGTTTTTGGGAGTTGTGGAATTCACAAAGCCTGGCACATTGGGAATATACGATACCCTACCTCCACGCGTTTCAAGTGTTTGAAATGCCAGTGCTCGGCTACGCAGGGTATCTTCCGTTTGGAGTGCAATGTTTGATCTGTATCCACCTACTTTTTTCAACCGTAGAAAGAGAAATGGCGAGAGATGATAGTAATGATCGTATTGAGGAGCCTATAGACTTACGTGTCGGTTGGAAAACATGGTGTTGCCACACGAAAAATGTGTCCTGATTTTGGACTGTTCTTTCTTACGATCCGAGTTCTTGCGATCGCTTTGTGGCCGCTTCTACTGCAGTCATAAAGATTGCTCGAACCCCGCCTTTCTCCAGCTCATGAAGTCCAGCGATCGTCGTCCCTCCAGGAGAGGTGACGCGATCTTTCAAGAGGCCAGGATGCTCCCCGCTTACCGACACGAGATTCGCTGTTCCTAATACGGTCTGGGTCGCGAGTGTTTGTGCAATGTGTCGAGGCAGTCCCATCCGCACCCCGCCATCAGCCAACGCCTCAATCATCACATAGACATACGCGGGGCCACTACCACTTAATCCGGTCACCGCATCCATTAATGTTTCTTCAACCACGACAACTTTGCCTGATGCCTCAAAAATGGCTTCAGCCATCTGTAACTGATCTTGGGTGACGGTCTTCCCTGTGGTCAGGGCTGTGGCACCCTGTTGGACCAGACATGGCGTATTCGGCATAGCACGGATAACAGAGGCAGAAGAAGAAAGACCCCCAATAATTTTCGATAGAGGGACGCCGGCTGCAATGGAAATGACCAGTTGTGTCCTTTTGAGCCCTTTCTTGACTTGGCTGAGAACGTGAGGAAGCACTTGAGGTTTGACGGCCAAAATAATAACAGTTGCCCATTTTACGGCTTCCGTATTATCAGTCCCAATATAAACCTGATATTTTTTCTTTAAGAAATTAAGGCGATCTTGAGACACATCGGTGGCCCAGATATTGGAAGACTTCACTGCGCCAGATTGAAGAAGTCCAGCCAACAAGGCCTCCGCCATATTGCCAGCTCCGATAAAGGCAATTTTCTGATTCTTCAACATTGAGGCGAGTATACCCTGCCATCATCATGGGTTCAACTCACTCGAACCGCAAAGATGCGAACCAATGAACGACGAAAATTGACTCTCTTTGCATGATTCTCTCACGACACGTTTCACCTCACATCTGACGCCTGACGAGAATCAGGGTATATTAGACTCATGATTTTTAAACCCTAACATGTTCCTGAGCTGGCCTGAGTTGCTGGCCCTAGCTCTGGAAAGGTATAGTTTTAGTAAAGAGGGGGCGCAAGTGTTTTACTCTTGCATCCGTCATTATGATCAATCAATTATTCAGTACATCATCATCCTATGAGGAAAGGATTGACAACCGTGCATGAGATGGCGAGGAGGGAACACATTCCGCAGAACACTGGAGTTGGACAAAAATCTTCGTTACTCACTGATCTGGGAGGAGAATGTGATGAGGCGTGAAATATCCGCAATAAGCTGTCTTTTGATATGTTTTGCGATGATCACTGATGTTTCCGCGGCAAGTCGGGACAACTTTTCTTCTGAACAAAAAGACAAACTGGCCAAGGTGAATACCATATTTGTGAATGTCTTGGCGCTGACTGAACGAGGTCGTGGTGATGCGACTCCCCTAGTTGAGGTGATCACTCGTCGCCTACAAGAACTTGACTACACAGTCACCACTGATCGTAAGCAGCCGCATGACGTTGAGTTTCGTGTCAAATGCGAAGAACGTAAAGCAGGAACGGGAACGACAAGAGCCGGCGGTGATGCCGATCTAGTTGACAACCCTGCGCGTCTTTGGAAAGGGCCGGCTTGTCTCTTGACCTATTATCTGGAGGGTCGTGACTCGGGCTGGCAAAAAGAAGTTCGGACAGATTTTGATGATGTGCGGGCTGCAGCGAAGGCAGCGAATGTAAAAAAGACGGGAGACTATGCGTTAGAGCAATTAAAACTTAAACTTGAAGAATACGACTTTCCGGTTAAGCTCGCCGCAGAATGGGGTCACGAGAAACGGCTTTTAACCTTGCTGGAAGATTCAAAGACACCTGAAGAACGAAAATTGTCAGTGCTCTCGGTAATGCCTAATCTCAAGTCACAAGAGGCTCAACCTTATTTGAAGCAATTTCACCAAGAGGAAAATCACTCCGTGGAGAGCATTGCGGCACTGGCAGCAACGGGAAGCGATGGGATACCTATTCTCACGCAAATATTCACAAATACGAAGAATGATTCTTTAATTCGGGCTGCCGCAGCCAAAGGCTTGGGGTCGATTGGAGCGATAACTGGAGATCATGACATAACACCTCCAGTCTTAAATTACCTAGTCGATCATGTGGATAAGCTCGAGTCATCGGAGGATATTGATTTTCCTGTAATGACCGAAGTGGTTTGGAGTCTCGGAAAATTACGGACTGGAAGATCGATCGACCCACTTCGAAAATTAGAAGAAAGAGTTTGGTTGATTTACGACACCTCAAAACCGATGAATGAACTTCGGAAGGCTGTGGATTGGACCATTAAACAAGTCGATATGGATGAACAAGCGAATTAATACGAAAGGCTCAAATGGTATGATGTTAGGGAGCCACTGACAAATGTAACCGTGAAGACGAGAACGATTCATCGGATTAATAGACGTTTCGTATGGATAACGTCTCTTTTTCTTCTTTTACATCTTTTGTCGCTTTTCAACACGAAACTTCACGCACAACTTGTTGGTGAGCAGGCAGAATTAGAGCGATTAGAAACACAGGCAACCAATGCCATGGCCATAGGTGATCCACATGGCGCAGCGCTTTCAATTGGTAAAGCCGCCATGATGTCAGCCATTTTGGCGAAAAAAGATTTTGATCGGACACTCAAATCGGTCTACTCAGGGACAGAAGCTTTATTCCGCACTCAGGAAAACGCGTATCGAGCTATTGCTCTTTTCGAGCAAGCCGGAGGCCAAGCACCTGCACCAACTGGTGCATGCCAATTGCTAACCTTGGCGAAACACCACAGTGTTACAGCGAAGAAAATTTTCTCGAACATTGATAGTACCGAACCGTCAAAGGCTATATCGATTGTTCAACAGTACATGCCCCAAGCTCAAGAATGGCTGGGAATTGTTCAAGAATTACAGGCTGATTTTGCCTGTTTCTAATTCCTATCGATACTTCATTCAAATCCCTCAGAAGCACTCTTTTTGCGTTCTTTTTGACTCTACGCCTCTGACACTTGTTTATTAAAAACCAATCGCTTCTCATGAGTTTGTCAAAAAAATATGAGTGACCTTATTACACATTGGCAGAATTATTATAAGAAGTTTCCTGCCGCCCTTGTCGAGAACAAAAAGTTGCTAATCATACTCACGGTTTTTCTCTTCGTTGGATCTGGTCAAATGTGGATCGATACAGACAAGCATCGTGTTCATGCTATGCCAGCAAGCCTGGATGCCCTCACTGAAGCACGACAGGTAGCCGATTCCAACGATCAAGTCACCACAGGGCCTCATTCCACTCTGGCCAATTCATCATCCTCGAGTAATACCATTCGCCTATTCAACACATCCGACTCATCACAAACGAATCGTGCCGTGTCAATCGCTCGTCCGTTCCCTAAAGGCAAGATTCAAAACTTTGTTCAAGCGAAAGTCAGTGGAGTAAAGGTTTTGACTCAATGTGATGTGAAAAACAGATGGGATGATGGATCAGTAAAATTTGCCATTATCAGTTTTGTGGTTCCTACACTTTCCGTTCAGGGATCAGTTGAAGTTGCGTTCGTGAACCAACGTTCAGGGAACAATACGCACTACCTCACGCAATCGCAGATGTTGCATGCCGCCTACAACTTTGACGCATCCATTCAGATGAAAGGCGTACGCAATCGAACAGTGCGAGCAAGGAATATGTTGAAGAGTGGGAAATTTCGTTATTGGTTACAGGGCCCTATTGTGACAGCGGTCATTATCGAAGACCGTACACCTGCTCGAAGCGAGGATCAAGATTTTGGTGACGGCAGTCAAGCTCTTCATCCCATCTTTGAAACATGGTTTTATCCTCAAGGAAAGCATGTTCAAATTGGATACACTGTCGAAAATATTTGGGCAAGTACTGATGCTGCTAAAAGTATGCGAGATCTGTCCTATCGCTTCACACTGACTGCTGGACTCATACAGCCCGAGACAAAATGGACTCATCCTTCCTTTAGTCACATTGGTCAATCTCGATGGCATAAGATCTTTTGGGTTGGAGATGAACCTGAATCAATAAGAATCGATCATAATTTGGCGTATCTGGTCACGACGGGAGCGATTCCCCATTACGACACGTCCTTAAAGGTATTCCCTGCCCTTGAACGTGAAAGATATCAAACCTATCAACAGCACAGCGCCACGTTAGATGGGAACCACGGAGCGAAGCC
Organism: Nitrospirales bacterium; assembly: GCA_021603905.1. GTDB lineage: Bacteria > Nitrospirota > Nitrospiria > Nitrospirales > UBA8639 > JAGQKC01. Next base: position 34,498 of record BQIU01000006.1, on the reverse strand, counting down.
CAAACATCTTGGCAATTATGTCAAGCCTCTGAATGCACCAGGAAAAAACGATTGGATTGGATTACAAGCCACATGGGAAGTGCTTTGGCTCTACTCTATGAGTGAACGAGGATATGAAATGCTGTTGGGAAATGCTGACCTGGCGGGACGTTTCCCTATTCATCTCAGAGAAGCTGATTCCAAGGCAGGAAGTGGTGACTACTTTGATCAAACGTGGAGCCGGCACGCTAATCTTTGGCGGCAGGGTGTGAATCTCGGAACAGGCACTGTCGATACATTCGGAAGAATTGTCTCGATTAATGCTCGGCCGACAAGCCAATTTTCTGGAATTTTAGATTCCGGAACCAGTATCGACCGGATTCAACGAGGACCGGTTTCGAGTGGTGGCTGGTCCGAAACGGAATCCAGTCACCATTCGGACGCATGCTACACCGCCTACTTATTTAGTGGGAAGTATTTCTATCTCGAATGTTTGCAAATGGATGCAAACTTTCGCATTGGTTGGCAGCTATCCGGTTGGAATAGTCATTTTGCCAGGCCGGGGAATGAAGGACTGTTAAATAATCAAAATATACGGGCGGAGGCGTGGGGGTTAAAAGTCCTTGTGTATGCGGCCTTTATTTCGCCGGATGGAAAACCCGAGCAAGCATATTTCCTCGATAAACTCCACAATAACATTACCGCATGGGAAGGCGTGCAGAATCTTCCTCCAACCTATCCGGAGAGAGATGAGATCTGGAGCTGGGGAAGACATATTCGGACGATGAATCCGTATTGGTTATTTCCTAAGAAACAACCGTCTCCAATTGGTCAATGGAGTACCGGGACCAGAGATTTTATACAAAACCCACTACGCAACGACGGATCGTTAACGCATGCCACATCTCCATGGGAAGAAAATTTTATGCTTATGGTTTTCGGAATGGCGAAACAAATGGAAGTAGCTGATACGACAAAACTTTTACAATTTATGGCAAAAAAACGATTCCACATAAATCTTGACGGTGTTCCCGCAAATCTCCAAAACTTGATTGAAGCCTATCGCGATCCCACTATCGAAACATCAACTGGACAGTGGGTGCCAAATTTCACAGCATTTGCCAACCACTATCAAACATCCACCAAACCGTTCACTCAAAGGCGAGATAATCTTGCTCCCGACCACAGTTATGCGTTTATTGCCTTATCGGCAGATAGTTTTCTCACCCCCTATACGGTGGACGGTCTGAATGGGCAAGATAGTTGGAAATCCAATAAAGCCGATACGCCGTTCCAAGAACGTCTTGAGACCATCAGCCCGAAATGGTCTCTTATTCCAATGGGAAGTCCTGGCCGCAATGAAAAACCGTCAGTGAGGACTATCGCTCCAGCATCTCCACGCGACCTCAAAACAATTCCTGAGAAAAAGAAGTAGCTGATTCGTCAGGAGAAGCAGTAGATCTATAGCGAATCCAAATAAGTTCGAGTCGAGCCAGTCCTTGGATGCGATCATTCCCAAGACCAAGCGTTACTGATGGACAATCGAAAATGGCGACTTCCTAATCCTTTTAATGCCAGCATTTCAGGTATCCAAGTAACCCAGCGAAATGGCCCATGTCAAACATTGGAAGTTAATTGAATCGGCTATAGACTATTTTCCGAATAGCTGTTTTAAAATTCCTTTCCCTTTTTTTAAGAGTTCTTCGACGTCTTTTGGATCTCCTTCAAGAATTTTTTTCACTGTTGAGCCGACTTGTTTCTGGAGACGCCGTTGGATTGATCTAAAATCTAACCCCACAGTTGGTTTAGAGAGATGACCCTTCACTGTAAATGGCACAACAAGCTTGCCTTGCTGTGCGGCCATCTTGGCAATCGGCATCTGTTGAATAATTTTCTCAGATATCACATTCCCTAATTGCAAATCGCCATTGACGTTGAGAGATTGATCTCGCATGACCAAGCCGCTGCCCTGCATCAGAAAGTTTTCTTCAACCCCCTGCAATAAGACAGATGTGATGGGGAACTGTTCTTGTTGAAACTCAACGTCTGCTTTCAATATTGAAAAACGTGTCACGCCTTGTTCTTTACTCAAGAGACCTTTCAATTTGAGTGCTTGCTCAATCTGTTGCAGTAAATCAAATCCCTGGAATTGACCATTCTCGACCAGGAATTGCGCGTGACCGAATAGAAACGGAATGTGGTTATTGGGAACCGTGCCCTTGACTTCCCAGTTCATCGCTCCCGTACCATGCAATGCGAACGCGGAAGGCTGAAGGATTTTCTGAATCTTTTTTATGTTTACATTGTGAATCGTTCCCGTTGAATGAAAGGCGGGAACTTCAGATCGCATATCCCAATGGCCAGCAGCTTGCAGCTGACCATCAAAAATTTGTCCTGCCAATTGTTCCACATGTATCAATGGTCCATTAATTTTTGCCTGAAAATTGAGCATACGTACCGACACTGGTCGATGGAAGGGAAGAGAAACTGGGATATTTTGACTGTGAATAACTGGTGCCGTGCCATGGAGCGTAAGCTTCGTCCCTACCGATTCTCCAGATACACGAAGTATCGACTCACCCATCTCTAGCTCAAACTCAAGAGGATGAAGACGAATTTCTTGTGGAGTCGAATTTAATGGGTCTGTTTCTGTTAATGGTATCTGAACATGCGTGAAGAGCTTGGTCAGGAGAACGGGTTTATGCTCTAACACACTGAGAGGAAGATCTTCTAAAGAGATCCTTGATGATGTCAGGTCAAGATCAAGGATTCCGTCAATTGCCTGTCCTTTCACGATCAAACGTGATTGACCAAGGGAGACATGCGCATCAATCTGTGGAATATTCATATTTCTTTGAAGTGGACCAACGGTACCTTCCAACGACACAGGACGTTGTGAAGGGGTAAGCGTTCCATGGGCAGTGAGTTTGGCGATATCCCCCATTCGAACGGATTCTGTTTTCATGTCAACATTTTCAAGCAGATAGAATTGCGTCTGACCATGAGAACGATCTTCATACCGTAACGTCCCGTTTGTTATCGTGAGCTGCTCCACTCCGAACATCGCAAAGATTGAATCACTTGTCTCATCCGGTGTCGAGGCATCAGATGTCTTCTGTTGTTCCCTTCCCAGTGTATCGGCATTGAAGGTGTTATCTTTTGTTCGGAGTAACGTCATCAATGGTCTATGGAGAGCCAAGCTTTGAATCTCGACTCGACGATCAAACAGAGGTTTCCATTTAATGGCTACCTCGATTGATGAGACTTCGACAAAGGAGGCTTGTGCCATACTGGGATCATCAAAGATCTTTGCATCTTCGATTCGAAAACCGAGATGTGGGAACCACATAGCACGGATGTGCGAAATTTCAACCTTTCGATTCAATGCTTGCTCAATCATCGGAATGTACTGATCGCGATACCGGTTGAGGTCTAGCCAATAGGGCATGGTCACGATCACGAGAAGAAGAAGGCCCACAAGACTACCGATGAAGATCATGGTGCGTTCCACAGACCTTTCCTTTGCCGTCCCTCTGAACGGAATAGGGAACTCATGAGTGCTATTTGAGGGGAAGGCACGAAGAAGATGACAAAGTCAGAGCCATTTGTTGATCATCATAAATAAACTGAGCCAGCAATTGAGCCATGTCTGTTGAAACGGCTCTCTGCATGGCCTGCGTTGCCCGCACACGGGCTTCATGTTGCGTGATATGCCCTTCACGTCCTGAGCGGGACACTGCACCAATGACCCGTTGACCACCTGATTCTATCACTCGGAGATCGCTACACCAACGGACATATTTGAATAATGGATCGAACAGCGTCAGGTCCTCTAAGCGGGAGGTACCAGTAATGACAAAGTCAGGGCTCTTCTGATGCGAATGATCTTGGAGTTGTTCGGCATAGTCTTGGCTGGAAACCGGTTGCGATTCATTCCGAGTGACAAACCCCTCTTGATTTAATCCGTCCCAAATAGCTTGGTAAATTTGTTCTTGTTGATCTCCCGTTACCTGTACAGCAATGTGCACTTTGTGTAACACGTAAGCATCGAGTTCTTGTTGGATACGTGCGGGGGAATATGAAGTGGGAATCCCCTCTCCGGTATGGCTGATAATCTGCAAATCTGCATTGACCGCTTGCCGAAGTTTCATATCTCGTATGGCGCGCTTGAATCCGCGAAGTTTTGTGACAACATTTGTCCCTGTACGTCCATTTTCTACATGGCGTTCAATCGCCTTATCATATTTGGTAATTCGAGTTCGTAGCAAATGTTCAGTTTTCTTGCGATCCAACCCTGCTAAGACAAAGTATTGCTTATCATCTGAACGACGCCAGGCCTCGAGAATTTTGACATCCGCTAGCACCTTTTCTGTCGAGACCTGGGTGAGATGATCAAGCTGTATCCGTCGGCTCGTCTTTGTCTGATCGTCTTGGTCTACCTGTGAATACCTCTCATTGTCTTGGAGCTGAGCATTCACCTGTGCGTGAAAAATTCGAGCGACGGCCGCATAGGCGCGTTGCTCCGCAACGTCACGTGTGCCAGCTTCACCTCTCCCGAGTAAATATTTCTCAGGTGAAAATTCTTGACTCTGTCCTTCAACCCAATCAGGAATCGGGCGCTCTCCAAGAAATGTGCATCCAAAGCCTACACCCAATAAGGGCAGAAAAATACATAGGAAGAATGTCTTTCGAATAGTCATGGACGCAAACATTTATTTAAGAATTCGTTGAGTTAAGAAGTGAGTATCTCCACTTTTCAAAGTCACCTTTTGCGTCATGTGACCCGGGAGCATTTTGCCAAGCGTATCGTAGGAGTCCACCACAATATCATACGTGCCTGGCGGGACCCATAGTCGTGATACCTGAATTTCTCCTGGTAGCGTTCTCCAAGTTCGGATGTCCGCCTCTTCTGTCAAAATGGCCAATATTTTTGCCACACTGACGGCCACGAGTGCCACCCAGGCATGAGATTGGTTATTGACCGCCGCCTGTGTCCCGTAGCCAATCCCGACCGCTGCCGCCATTTTCATGGCTGCTCGTGCTACAGCACGGACAACCAGCGAGGTATATTTATCATCTAAATTCTTGGTGGCCACGGCATCCAGATCATACATCCGTTGTGTATCTCTCTGATAAGACTGCACACCATTGTCTGCTCGAATAGTACTGTACGCCACTGGGGAGGATTGTTGGAGAACACGAGGCAATGCCACACGAACGATATCGCCTTGAAGCCCATACAGCAATGCATCCGGTCCACGCATTTGCTTGGAGTTTCGTTCGAACCCTTGCTTGGTCAAAGCAATCAAGGTCAATGCGTCCAGACTGATGGGGAAATCGAGTAGCAAATCGGTCTTTGTCGGTCCGCGACCATTCAGACTTATGACCACAATTTGAGCCATATCTTGTTCGTGGTTCAACGGCTCCGATGCATTCGGGAAGGCTAGCCGGTAGTCCTGAAATTCTTCGGTCAAATGAAGAGTTTTGGTTATTCGTAATAAATCTTCTTTCAATATCAACGGCATCGAGACTCGAGACCATGGTTCAGCCAACCGATACCCTTCTTCGGCTTTTCGATAGGCGATGAAGGCATTGTTCGGATCGCCTGACGCTTCATACAGCATACCCGTCAAATAGCGGGCAAACGGATCTTCGCGATATTTGTCGCCATCAACGGTATCAGTAATGACATTGAGTCGATGATCAATACGTCTGGCTTCCACTAACGCAGCCGGTACATCGTGGAGACGTGCATAGTTCAAGGCTTTGATGACATTGACCATCACCTGTTCATAGGGGTCGCCTTGATAAGGAAGTTGAGTTTCATTGAGGAGAATCGCGGCCGTTTCATCTCGAATGCGTGTTGTATAAAAATCCTCAATGAGCATGTCAGCCTCTTCAAGAAAGGTATTACTTTCTTGATATCGCCCTGCAAGATGCAATGTCATCCCTCGATCCATGAGGTACAAGAGATGGCTCCGTTGGCCATACTCTTTTTGAGTCTCAAGAATAATCTGATCGGCCCGTTGAGGATTGCCGGCGAGTAGACTGCTTTCGACATTCTGATAGTGACTGCCAAAAGAGCTGCATCCCGATAAAAGAAACGTCAGGCACAACAGTGCAAGAACAAGTCGCCTTCGCAGATGCTGGGAGGGAATGAGGGGATGTAAGCTTAGTGAAATGAGGAAATCGGCAGGGACAGACAGATTGGATTGTTTCGAACAGGCATCATGCTGGTAAAGACCCACAGGTACACATACAGAACGGACTAAAAAAGGAATCGTTTCTTCTCAATAATTTTTTTGATTTTTTTCTGCCCATACCAAGACTTGACATTGTTTTTCAAATCAATCAAGTCAAGGTCAACTTGATAATACACGGCCTTAGTCCCATCCGCCTCGTCCAGAATGTTGGATATATATCCCTTCATCATAAAGTCGGCTCCAATTTCCTGGCCTGGCCCTTTCTGGGTATCTTCTCGAGAATGCACCGCTTGATCTCGTCGTTCTTCACGGATTTCGTCCCGTTCGCTCTTCGCGGCCACAAACGTGACTCGTTGTGAATTGGTCATCTCTCGTTCAAGGTCGGTGATAAACGTTTGAACATTGATATGGTCGTTACTTTTGTTCAAAACTGAGCCAACAATGACCACGGGCTGTCGTCCTTTGGCACGGCTGAAGTTCTCGAGCCATGGACGAGAAATCATTTCTTTGATCATGGTCTCGGCAACCATTCTTGAGTCTGTATCATTCCAACGTCCGCTAAAGTCTGTAACCAGCCCTGTATCAACTCGTGTGACTTTTTTTTCAGACCCACAAGCAGAAATCGAAAAAAGTAGAAGCAAAATGAACATAAAGCTTCCACTTCTGACGAGAAATGTCTTAACTGGTGGTGTCACAGAAATCATCATATGATTTGCTCAATAATTCTTACTGAGACCCTGAAGGCTAACGTTTGGCTTCTTCTTTTTCCAATTTCTGAAAAAGTCGTTCGGCATTTTCTTTGACATACTCTTTCACTTCACGGCTTAACTCTCTCGCTTCTTGCAAGGCCTCTTGCATATCTTTAAATGAGAGTTTGGTCAAGACGTGATAGCTTTTGGATTCCTCATCTTTATAACGGTCAATTGGACGCACGCCATTCAACGTCACCGTGGTCACAGTTTTGATCGCACGTTCGATATTTTGTTCTTCTGTCGCTTTCGTGAAATCACCGGCAGTCGTCGAGGCCGCATAATCCTCCATCAAATAGCCGGTATAAGTTTCAAACGTTTTGGCAAGCTCCGCGCGCGATCGATTCTCAGCAGCCTCCCAAGCCAGAGGCTCGTTGTTGACTCCCACGATAGAACCCACACCGTAAATGGACTTGGAGGCTTCGTTATTAAAGGCGCCTGATCCTTCTTTGACCCAATTAGGAGGCCCTCCGCACGCCGTTACGCTGACAATCAAAAGAAGACTGTAGCTGAGTAATAGCCAAGGTGATCGTGTTTGTTGATTGGACAGTTTCATCGTGATCTTTGTGTTGGTGTGCGAATAGGAGTGAGTGGCTGATTGAAAAAATGAGAATGTGATGTAAATTCGCGTCTCACTTAAGAAAAATGCTATCATCCGCCTCGAAACCTGTCAAGAAAACCATTAAATCTGGCGTATGTGTGAAGATTCGAGATTCGTAGTACGCATGTTTGATGTTGCGAATAAATAAAGGAGATGACCTGTGGCCGATGTCAAAATAGAAGATGGCATGATCAAAATCACCGATCTGACAATTCAAGATCCAAACTCGGCGAAAGTCTTGGCCGAATACCCAGAAAATCGATGGACAGAAGTCACTCGTCGAGCCCTGAAAATTGGATTGGGGTACATGAAAGGGGGCGCTGACGAGTAATACCGTTGAGCAAAAAATTTTTCCTTCTTAATTGTTTTAACTTTTTGTTGATTGACCTCGACAACTCTTACCCCTTTCCCTAAAATTATAGAGATTAGCAGCTGTTGAGCAATTCAAGAATACGACCACCCTCTTTCGTATCATAAGTTTCTGAGGACTTCTGTACAATTTCTGATTCTTCACATGTTCACAATCACGAAAGCCGATCAGCAAGTTCTCAACGACAGAGGGATCACGGTTCAACAGATTCAGCAACAGCTCGAAACCTTCCGTGAGGGCATTCCGTATATCACGCTTGATCGACCCTGTACGATTAACGACGGTATCACACGATTCAGCTCCGACACTCTTGATTCTTACGCGAACATTTTCCAAGACGTGCTCTCGTCTGGACGCGCGACGAAATTTGTTCCGGCTTCAGGAGCTGCCAGCCGAATGTTCAAAACTTTACTCACAGCACTTGAAGAACACCAAGATGAGCATACACAAGCAGTGCTGGAAGATCTTCTTGCACATAGTAAGGATTCAAATGCTATTGACCATTTCTTCCAACAATTAGAAGCCTTTCCATTTTATGAAGACCTACAAGTTCAATTAGCCGATCAAGGAATCGAGGCGAATGGTCAACATTGGAAAGCTGTATTACAAACACTTCTGCACTCTCCAGGGTTAAACTACTCAAACCTTCCAAAAGGTCTATTGAAATTTCATCACTATTCCGATCATTCCCGTACGCCCATCGAAGAGCACATTGCTGAAGGATGTGTCTATGCTCAAGATGCTTCTAGAACCGTACGGATTCATTTTACCGTTTCACCAGATCATGAGAAGCTCATTCATGAACACTTGGGACAGATACGTCATCGAGTTGAAAGTCAAAACATCCAACTCGACGTGACGTTTTCACATCAGTCGTCATCGACAGACACGATTGCCGTTGACCCTGAAAACCGTCTATTTCGAGACTCAACAGGGACACTCGTCTTTCGACCTGGGGGACATGGAGCACTCCTTCATAATCTTCACAATCTCCAAGGAGATATCGTCTTCATCAAAAATATTGACAATGTCGTTCCTCAACGGCTCGTGGATCAATCGAATCGGTACAAGATGGCCTTGGGAGGGTATCTCGTGTCAATTCAACATCAACTGTTTCAACATCTGAACACGCTCTCTCAAGAAGTCATCAATGAAAAACAGCTACAGGACATAGCAATTTTCGCGGAACACACATTCGGCATTTCGATAGCAGATAAGAAAAATCCGCAATCTGTGAAAATACTACAGCAGTTGCTGTTCGAACAACTCAATCGACCGATACGAGTGTGTGGAATGGTAGCAAATACCGGTGAACCAGGTGGCGGTCCGTTCTGGGTGACACATCATAATGGCTCACACTCGTTACAGATTGTGGAGTCATCACAAGTCGATCCACACTCAGAAGATCAACAAGCCATTTTGAAATCTTCGACGCACTTTAATCCTGTAGATTTGGTCTGTGGAGTGAGAAACTTTCAAGGCCAACCATTCGACTTGCCACGCTTTACAAATCCGGAGACTGGATTTATTTCGATGAAATCCTATCAAGGACGAGACTTAAAGGCCCTTGAGTTGCCGGGACTTTGGAATGGCGCGATGGCATTGTGGAACACACTATTTGTGGAAGTACCTGCAAGCACCTTTAATCCAGTGAAAACCGTTTTTGATCTCCTTCGACCGGAGCATCAGTCCGCCTAAGCCTTGCGAAGGTGCTGCCAATCTCAGCATAATGCATGGCGATAACCAAAAACGTCACAGACCATTATCAAGCCAACTTTTTTGATCAGCTGAGACTAACGAAGGAGTGATCTGATGGAACAGAACATAGAAACTCTCCAAAAATCCGGTCGCGTGATTCATCCACCGGCGGAACTCAAAGCCCAAGCCTATATTCGGGATTATGAAAAAGCTTATAAACAATCCATCGAAGACCCTGAGAAGTTTTGGGAAGACGTCGCGAAAGAACTGCACTGGTTTTCCCCATGGAATAAGGTCTTAGAATGGAACTATCCCTGGGCAAAATGGTTTGTCGACGGGACATGTAATATTTCCTACAACTGCCTTGATCGGCATGTACAGACATGGCGAAAAAACAAAGTTGCGGTGATCTGGGTGAGCGAGGAAGGCGAAGAACGGATTTTCACCTATGCTGAACTCTATCGACGGGTCAATAAATGTGCGAACGCTCTGAAAGCCTTGGGACTATCCAAAGGAGACAGGGTCACCATTTATCTCCCAAAAATTCCGGAACAAATCGTCGCGATGTTGGCCTGCGCGCGGCTGGGGCTCATCCATTCCGTAGTGTATTCAGGATTCAGCGCCAAAGCTCTCCAAGCACGGATTCAAGATGCAGAATCCAGACTGGTCATCACGGCTGATGTCGGCTATGATCGATCAAAAACCATTCCGCTTAAGCCTGTGGTGGATGAGGCCGTCAAACACTGTCCAACGGTCGAAAAGGTTGTAGTCGTACAACGCGAGAAAGATGGATCTGTTCTTGACCCAGAAAAAGAAATCGATTGGGAAGACTGGCTGAAAAATCAATCCACGCATTGCGAGGCTCTGCAACTAGACTCAGAAACGCCTCTTTATATTCTGTATACCTCTGGCACAACGGGTAAGCCTAAAGGTGTGGTTCACGTTCATGGCGGGTACATGGTCGGAACCTACATCACCACTAAGTATGTTTTTGATCTCAAGGATGAGGACGTATACTTTTGTGTCGCTGATCCAGGATGGGTGACCGGACATAGCTATATTGTCTATGGCCCGTTGCTCAATGGAGGTACGATTCTCACAGCAGAAGGCAAGCCTGACTACCCGAATCCTGGTCGTTGGTGGGATTTAATCGAGCGCTATGGTGTCTCCATTTTTTATACGACGCCAACGGCTGTCCGATTATTGATGAAGTTTGGCGAAGAATGGCCAGCAAAGTATGACCTCTCATCGTTACGAGTGCTGGGCTCTGTGGGCGAACCAATTAATCCCGAAGCCTGGGAATGGTTTTATCGCGTCACGGGTAGTAACAAACCCATCATGGATACCTGGTGGCAAACAGAAACGGGTAGTATTCTGGTCACTCCCCTCCCCTGCGTTCCCTTGAAACCAGGTTCTGCTACTCGTCCATTTTTAGGGATTGAAGCCGATGTCGTGGACCGGGACGGGAACAGCATCGAACATGGCGGAGGCTTTGCCGTCATCAAAAAACCATGGCCTTCGATGATGCGCACCATCTATAACGATCCCGATCGCTACCTGCTGTATTGGAATACCATCAAAGGCTACTATACCGCAGGTGACGTCTGTCATAAGGACAAGGACGGCTATCTCTGGTTTATGGGACGCGCTGATGATGTGGTGAAAGTCGCAGGCAACCGAATCGGTACGGCTGAAGTCGAAAGCGCATTAGTGAGTCATGAAGCGGTCGTGGAAGCTGCCGTCATTGGAAAACCACATAAAACGGCCGGTGAAATGATCAAAGCCTTTGTCATTCTCAAGGAAGGACATGCCGAAACTCCGGACTTGATTCAAAACCTGCAAGATCATGTATTACATGAACTTGGGAAAATCGCCGTTCCCAAAGAAGTGGAAATCGTCACATCGCTGCCCAAAACTCGTTCAGGGAAAATCATGCGTCGGGTACTGAAGGCCAAAGAACTGGGCCAAGATCCCGGTGATATTTCCACACTTGAGGAATAGCCATGCTATTCCAATAGATCTCGACAAGCCGCAAACTCGACTGCTGTTCATGCTCTCATTTCCAGCTTGACCGTTGATGGAGATGGGAGGTCAGGTCAAGCAACCTTCGGGTTACGTTAAGTCCTTTATCTCCATCCCACTTCACACGACGACCCACACCATGATCTTCGGTTGAGTTCGAATGTTAAGGAAACGCTTCGACCATGCTGGACATAGTCCTCTACCAACCAGAAATTCCACCAAACACCGGTAATATCATTCGTCTCTGCGCAAACACAGGTTTTCCCCTTCATCTCATTCGACCCTTGGGATTTCGCTGGGGCGACAAAGGAGCCAAACGAGCAGGACTTGATTATCATGAACTTGCCAACGTCGAACTTCATGACGATTTTGAAGCCTACGTCCACGCTCGAAATCCATCACGCATGTTCGGCATTACCACAAAAGGCCAATCGAGTTATCACAGCATGGACTTTCAATCTGGCGATGCACTCCTCTTTGGTCCGGAAACCAGAGGACTTCCTCAAGAAATCTTAAATGCCCTTCCTGCCAGTCATCTCTTGCGAATACCCATGAAGCCGGACTCCCGCAGTTTAAATTTAAGCAATGCCGTCGCAGTCGTCGTGTACGAAGCCTGGCGACAACATCAGTTTCCTGAATCGCGATAGATACTCGATAAGATAAATTTTAATAAAGTCAGACTCTTTTTATTCGGTTCATGGCAGGAATTGTTACGATAGGCCGTTGAGTCAGAGGCCAATGAAACTTTTGGGGCATTCAAGGCAGAGAGTTGGCAGGCACGGTGCCTGAACAATAAGCTCGAGCCTTAGGCCCTTAAATTGAAAGGCCACTTCTGCGGTCGCCTAAGACTCGAGTTTACGGTAAATGAGTTTCTCATTGTTTTCAAAACAGGGTGCAGGAAATACTTCAACACTTACTCCTGTTACTGCGTTTTATTCAGGACGGTCATAAACTCTTCCTTAAGTGCTTCATCATTGAGGATAGCCTTAAAGATTTCATTATAACCTTCAATGGTCAGGCCGTGATCTTTAACCGCTTGATTCATCTTCTGGTTGGCTTCTTCTTGAAGTGCTTCAGTTTTTGCTGGATCACCTGCCTCTACAATTCGCTGTTTATACGTATTGTTAATTTCTGAAACCTGTTTGTAGGCGCCGGCAAACGGTTCAAGCTTTTCTCCAGCAATTTGTCCTGACGGGGCTTGAGACTCAACAGGTTGTGCATTGACGACGCCGACTGGTGAGAAAATCAGTACGCTACCGATGAGCAAAAATCCTCTTAATGATTTGCATCTCTGTATCATCCGATTCATCTTCATCACACTTCTCCTTTTTGTAGGTTTATACATAAGTATCTGATATTTTTCACTTTTAACAGACTGCTCAATATGGCCTGATTTGGGTGAGAAATTGTTACGCGACATTAGCCGTAATGTTTATTAACGCAAAAGATGGGCCAAGGTGATTTTCCGCATGTGGATACCAATGCTCAATGCATCGTAACTCATCGTATAAAAAGGAAAAACTTTCTTTATCGATGTTCCGATCAACGGTCAATTTCGAGCGTCCATAACGTAGGGAAGACCATACGAATCTTCATGCCATACCTACAGGTTGAATGAAGACGATTTGACCGACGATTCATGACATTTTTGTTTGAATCAATAAGGTAGTCATAACTAGTACGATCAATCTCAATTAGGCATGCATCATGCTTATAAAAGGATTGTTAAAGACAAGAGTCAAGATGAAGTCTCTAAATAACATTTCCCATCTTCAAGCAGGATTTAGGATGTTATGAACTCACCAAATGAAACATTCCTCATAGACTCTCAGGATCATTCGCCGGTCAAGGCCCCCCACCCTCTTGTGTTATTGGTTGAACATAACCGTGGGGTGGCCACGATGCTTCAGCGAGCATTTAGGACATGGGGCTATCAAGTATGGATAGCAGAAAATGGACAAGACGGTCTTGATATGATCGGGACTCAAGCTGTAGATAGCATTCTATTAGATATGCATACCCCTATGATGGACGGGCGAACTATGCTCGATGAAAAACATTGGGCAGGTTATGACAAGCCAGTATGAGTTATGGCAGGTGAGTCTGACATCAAAATGCTTCGTCAGCTTCTCGACGAAGGGGCACAAGGATTTCTCATAAAACCGTTATCCCCCAAGACAATTGAAAAGTCCTGCGCTGAAGTTGTCTATCAATTGAGACGTAGAAAAGAAAGCTTGAATCGTGCTATGACAGCCAGTTGCATAACAATGGTTCATCATTTTATTCCATCATAAAGTCAAATCCTAATTTCTTCATCTCTAACGTCTTCTCAGAATAATCGTCTGCATGACACACCCCTTTTCTCCCCATCACCAATCCAACAGAATACAATCTACGTCAACACCGCCAGGTGTCTCAAGAAACGCGAGCAGCCGTTGTTCGATCGAGGCATTACTGGAGTTGCCGTTTTGCCACGAGTTATTTTTCTTTCGAGAAGACCCTAAAGGTTTTTAAGGAATCTGCCGATAGAGCTAAGGCAGGGTGCGTTATCAAAGATGGCCGTTGTGGACGGATCTAGGCACGACGCCGAAGGCTGGGACCCCTTCGTTAATTTTCGGTTTACCCACTAACATCATCTGCGATCCGCCACTGACTTTCTGCAGTTGGGTGGCTCTCGTGTAACAGTGATTTTCACTAAAGGAGTCCGTGTGTGACGAATGCTCGATGGTTTGTTGAATTCCGAGGTCGACTAAATGACGCCGGCCATGTGTGGTATCACATTGGCCTGGTGAGTGTGAGTGCAACCATTGCCATGTTATTACCCTATGTGGCTCAAGGGTTTTTGATGTATTGGGACGTGATCGAGAGCGAAAAAATTTATCTTGTTTCAGTCGAAATTGCGGTAGCCATCACGCTGATCATTGTTTTGAATTTCTTGGGACAAAACCTTCGAGACTCTCAATTAGCCAAATCGGCTCGTGGTGCAGGGTTGGTTCATGTGTTTCCTGGCGGAAGACGTGTCTCTCCAGAGCGTATTACTTCTCTCATCAAGGATCATGGGTTTCCGCACCATGTGATGATCATTGGCTCAACGGGGAATACCTTTGTCGATCCTGAAGGAGACTTACATCCAGTTCTCAAGCATTGTTTTGAAGCCAAAATTCTTCTCCTCAATCCATGCAGTAAGAATGCACGGGCACGGGCTAAATCGATCTTACATCCTGAGATTACACTGGAGAGTTTGATGGCCCAGACCAAAGCCAGCATCGATTTCCTGAAACTGCTTCGAGCAACTCAAAAAAATGTACGTGTGAAGTTCTACTCGTATGATCCGAATGTGAAATTAGCCATTCTAGGAGATAATATTTGGCTCCAGCACTATCACACGAATCTCGACATTCAATGCATGCCGATGTACGCCTTTCAATATAATCCTAAAGAACACGGGCTCTATACCATTTTCTATCAACATTTTGTGGAGAAGTGGGAACACCTGGACACTCCTGAATATGATTTAGAAACCGATGATCTAGTGTATCGCTGGAATGATGGTACAGAAAAACAACGTATCCCATTCTCCTGGGACGGAATACCGCAAGTGGTCGAACCACAGGGGTTGCCGGAATCCGTTCCCGCTCAGAATGATGTTGAGCTGATGGGAGTGCCAATTTCTGCTGTGTAGGACGACACTGAATCCTGAGCTCGTAGATGATGACTTCAGGAGCACCTCGCATGATCAACGTTTCATGCGCTATTCTTGTTTGTGCTTGATAGAGATCACCATCTCGTATATTTCCCCCTCGCAACAGCCAATCCTGTATGTATTTGAACCTCGAAGAGATGGCGTGAACATCTCGACCGTGGCTTTGGACAGAAAGCAAGCTGAAGACATCGTGACTCAGACGACAGTCCCGTCGTTCTGATCATGAGCAGCTCAAGTCAGGAGTGACTGCTATGAGGTGATTCGATAGCACGGCGTATAATGTTGTTGATCAATTTTCATACGATGTTGTTTGATGAAGGATTCCAAGAGGTTATCCATCAATTTCATGATCGCGGAATCACCGTGAATGATAAACGGTCCCTGTTGTTCAATCGCAATTAAAGCTTGCGACTTTACATTTCCGGCGACAATGCCAGAGAACGCCCGACGCAAGTTTGCGGCTAACATATGTGTTGGTTGATCGCTAGAGAGATCTAATTGTGCCATCGACTCGTGAGTGGGCGTAAATGGTTTTTGGAATTCATGATCGATAGATAGATGCCAGTTAAAGTAAAACGCATCTCGAGTTTGTCGACGAAACTCCCGGACGCGCTGTATTCCTTCCTTTATTTCGTATACGCTCTGTCGAGGATTATCAATGACAATTTGATATCGTTGTGCGGCTTGAGGCCCCAAGGTGTTTTTGAGAAACGCATCAATAGTATGGAAGTATTCTTCACTACTTTTCGGTCCAGTCAGAATTAGCGGAAAGGGGATTTCGGCATTGTCTGGATGGAACAGCACCCCGAGGAGGTATAGAATCTCCTCAAATGTCCCCACCCCACCAGGAAATATTATAAATCCATGTCCGAGTCGAACAAATGCTTCAAGACGTTTTTCAATGTCCGGAAGGATGACCAGTTCATTCACAATAGGGTTTGGGGCTTCGGCAGCAATAATACCTGGCTCCGTCAATCCTAAATACCGCCCGTTTTTAATGCGTTGTTTGGCGTGAGCAATAGCTGCCCCTTTCATGGGTCCTTTCATGGCTCCAGGTCCACAGCCCGTACAAATGTCCATCGCCCGTAACCCTAGCTCATGTCCAACTTCTTTCGTGTATTGATACTCAACATCCTGAATCGAATGTCCTCCCCAGCAAACGACCAAATGGGGATCCAGAACAGAATGAATGATTTCTGCATTTCGTAAAATATGAAAAATCGCGTTCGTGATCCCGGGGGATGTTAATAAATCAAACTTGTTATTTTCTCGAAGTTCGTTGTGGACATAAATGATGTCTCGCAACACCGAAAATAAATGTTCTTTAATCCCTTGAATGATTTCCCCATCGACAAAGGCACTGGCAGGTGCGTGCCTGAGTTCAAGCTTGACTCCGCGATCCCGTTGCTCTACGCGAATGTCGAAGTCTTGATAGCGTGAGAAAAATGCTTTGGTGTCATCCGTTTCATTCCCACACGTCAATACCGCTAACGCACTGTTTCTGAACAGTTCATGGAGTCCGCCTTGGCTGGTATCACACAATTTCTCCACTTCGGAGTGGGAAAGCATGTGCATCGAGGTATCTGGCGTAATACTGGCACACAGACCGTGTCCTGAAGATCTTGGTTGTAGAGCGGTTTGTTTCATTCAAATCCTCAATATTTATAAGTAAGAGTTCGTCGTCCATTGAATTACGTTCAATAAGCATGCCTATACATTGATTGCATGGCGAGAAATAACTTTCAACGCAAATAACTTCATATCTCCACGCACAGGATTAGATTAACGACAGAACAGGGTTTTGTCCAAGGATAAAATCACCCCGTATTCTCGAACCATGGAAAAGCCATCAACATCTGTCGTTCTGCTAGAACATTTACAGATATAAGAGAATTGCTTTATCATGCGAGGCTCTTTCGGAACGCTAACGCCATCATTGTTATGTGAGAAGAAATTCAATCAGAACGTCTGTACTTCAGAGATTGCCAAGGACGTCTTTTCATGCCGGATTTATGTTCATCTTGACAGTGATTATCGGAACCAACACATGAAAACAAAAAGTTTGAAACACCCATTGCGCACATTGGTAAAAGCCCCCACAGGCATTCAAGGGCTAGACGAAATTACCAATGGAGGGTTTCCCAATGGTCGGACAACCCTAGTATGCGGAACTCCCGGATGCGGAAAGACCTTACTGGCGATGGAGTTCTTGATCCATGGGGTGATGAAATTTAAAGAATCTGGAGTATTTTTAGCGTTCGAGGAGTCTGCTGAAGAACTTACCCAAAACGTCCGTTCACTAGGCTATGACCTAAATGATCTTGTGCGTAGGAAAAAGCTCATCATTGATTATATCCCTATTGAAGCCACCGAATTCGAAGAGACAGGCGAATACGATCTCGAGGGGTTGTTTGTGCGTTTGGGACACTCAATCGATTCAATTGGAGCGAAGCGGGTCGCCCTGGATACCATCGAAGCACTCTTTGGAGGACTTTCCAATGAGGCTATTCTACGCTCTGAGTTACGACGACTCTTTCAGTGGCTCAAGACAAAGCACGTGACCTCGATCGTGACAGGCGAGCGAGGTGAAAAATCATTGACGCGACAAGGGTTAGAGGAATATGTCTCGGATTGTGTAATTCTTCTCGATCATCGAATACGTGAACAGACGTCCACCCGCCGTCTACGAATCGTGAAATATCGCGGTACCACGCACGGAAATAATGAATATCCCTTCCTTATTGAAAAGGATGGACTATGTGTTTTTCCTGAGACATCGTTGAAATTGAATCATGAAGCATCCAATGAAACGATCTCTACTGGCGTTCCGTCTCTCGATACGATGTTTCTCGATGGTGGAATCTATCGGGGGAGTACGATTTTAATTTCTGGAACAGCCGGCACTGGAAAGACTAGTCTGGCTTCACATTTTGTTCACGCGTCATGTCAACGAGGTGAGCAAAGTCTCTATTTGCAATTTGAAGAATCAGAACATCAACTCATTCGTAACATGCGATCCATCGGCCTTGATTTAAAGAAATGGATCAAAAAAGATCTCCTGCGTTTCCAAGCCTCACGCCCTTCTCTCGTTGGGCTGGAGAAGCATCTCATGAATATGTACCAGAGCATTCTTTCGCTTAAACCACAGCTGGTTGTCATGGATCCCATCAATGATTTTATTTCGATTGGATCACAGCAAGAGGTGAAATCCCTCATGCTACGTATGCTGAATCTTCTCAAAAGTCAACAAATTACGGTCATCTTTACCTATTTAAGTCATGTAGAAGAGGAGAATGAGCGGACAAATTTAGGAATCTCCTCATTAGCCGATACCTGGATCTCGCTGGCGAATCTCGAGTCAAATGGAGAACGAAATCGAAACTTGTTCATTCTGAAGTCACGAGGAAGCGCTCATTCCAACCAACTGCGTGAATTTATCTTCAGTCCTCACGGTATCCAGCTCAAAGAAGCTTACCTGGGCCCTTACGGGGTGCTGACCGGGACAGCAAGGCTGACGCAAGAAGCTCACGAACAGGCAGAAGCCCAAAAGCGAGAAGAAGAGCTCCAATATTTCGACAGACTGCTTAACCAGAAACGTCAGGGTTTCGAACATCAAATGGCGAGCTTACGGATAAAATTTGAAGAAGAAGAAGCTATTCTTCGACGTCAGATCCAAGCGAGGCAAGTTCAAACGGAATAGATCCTTCAAGATCGTGAAAACATGATGCATTCTCGACAACCATCGCTCGGAATTGCCACATACTCGGATGATCCATCAAAAAGATCTCTGAGACCTTCGAAATGAGAAGAAAGCTCAAACAAACACATACACGGAAAAAAATTGGGGAGAAATTCCATCTCTACCAACTGCGTTTATATGTCGCAGGACAAACGCCAAAATCGCTTGTGGCCATTTCCAATTTACGAAAAATCTGTCAAGAACATTTGGAGGGAAAATATACCATCGAAGTCATTGATCTATTACAGAAGCCGGAATTGGCTCGCGAAGATCAAGTCGTCGCCATCCCGACTCTTGTCAGAAAATTGCCTCTTCCCTTACGTAGAATCATTGGTGATTTATCGAATACGGAACGGGTGCTGATCGGACTACAACTTCGTTCGCAAGCCCCGACGATAATATAGTAAGATTGTATTCTTATGAACAAAATTCCCTCAAAATATTCGAAACAGTCATCTCGTAGGTCCACACCATTGCCGTACCTTCTCCGACTGTACGTCACTGGCGCAACACATTGCTCCATTCGTGCGATCGCAAACATTCACGCCATCTGCGACAAGTACCTTCCTCAAAACTGCGATCTTAAAATAATCGATTTATATCATCAACCGTCGTTAGCACGAGCACAGCACATTCTTGCTGCACCAACACTTGTCAAGGAACGTCCTGGTCCTCAGACTCGAGTTATTGGAGATCTGTCCGACAGTCACCGAGTGCTTCGTACGTTAGGATTGCCATTAGAAACAGAAAATTCTCTCAACTGAGGATCTCACTACAATTGCTTGAATTCGTCGTGCGATGAAACATAAATCCGATAAGCGTTCTCCTCAATCCATTGAAGAAGACAGACTTCGCCAAAGACTTCAAGAAGCGGAGGACACGCTAGAGGCGATTCGGACAGGTGCAGTGGATGCGTTAGTTGTTGAAAAGGATGGTGGAGAACAAGTCTATACACTCACAACGGCCGATCACCTTTATCGTCGAATCGTCGATGATATGGCACAGGGTGCCGTGGTCATGGATATTGACGGAATCATTCTTCATTGCAATACGACCTTTGCGCAAATGGTCGCTCAATCCAGTGACAGTCTTCTGGGATTGCCGTTTCAGGATTGCCTTCTGGAAAAAGACCAATCTTCTTTTCTCGAACAACTCCCCCTATCTCAGTCTCATTCTCAAACAAACGAGCTCACGTTACAGGTGCGAGAGCATGGCACGCTTCCCGTGTATATAAGCATCACATCTATTCAACTTTCCGACTCCAGGGTTTTTTGCACCATTCTGACCGATTTGACAGAACGAAAACAGCATGAGCGAATTTTGACGGAAGAAAAACTCTCACGATCGATTCTCGAGCAGACTGGAGAAGCGATTATCGTATGTGACCATACGGGAAGAATTATTCGAGCCAGTACTGCCTCCAATCGTCTTTGTTCAAAATATTATTTGTTCCAGCCGTTTGATCATATGTTTCCTTTGAAATTTTCAAATGGGACAGACGACAAAAAATCAGAGAAACATAATTTAACTCAAGCGAGCAGTCTCATAGACCAACTTCTTGTCGGCACATCTGTTCAAGGCATTGACGTTCGACTCGAACTAGAAGATGACAAAACATTTGACCTTCTCATGAGCGGTCGGTCTTTACGTGATGATACCGGACACATCATTGGTTGCGTCATTACCCTGGTTGATCTCACCCAACAAAAACAGACTGAAAACCTCGCCCTTTATCATAATCACTTGTTGGAACTAGTGGTTAAAGAGATGCCACTTACCGAGATGTTGAATCAGTTGTGTTTACTGCTCGAAAAGCAAGCGGAAAAATCACTTCTCGCTTCAATTCTTCTTCTTGATCAGGATGGTCGTCATCTTCGTTACGGGGCTGGACCGTCATTGCCTCCAGAATATCGTCAAGCGACAGATGGATTGGCGATTGGACCCGCAGCCGGATCGTGCGGAGTGGCAGCTTATCGTGGCGACACAGTGTATACAGAAAGTATTGCAGACGATTCAAACTGGCGGGAGTATAAGGATCTCGCTCTTTCACATGGCTTGCGAGCCTGCTGGTCGACTCCCATACTCAGTCATCGAAGCCACGTGCTTGGTACGTTTGCACTCTATTATAGTTCACCACGCCTCCCCACCAATAGCGAACGTCAATTACTCTCACTGACATCGAAATCCATCGCCATTGCTATCGAGAGAAAGCAATCTCAGGTCCGACTTCTGCAGCAGACTCATACCCTTGAAGCCGTAAATCGGATAGGCAGTTCTCTGGTGGCTGAACTTGATCTACAACGGTTAATTCAAGCCGTAACGGATGCGTGCACAGAGCTTATCGGAGCTGAGTTTGGTGCATTCTTTTACACTCAAATCAATGAGAAGGGAGAATCTTATGATCTCTTTTCTATTTCCGGTGTTCCTCGTGAAGCATTTCAAAATTTTCCGATGCCAAGAAATACAGAATTGTTTGGACCAACCTTTCGCGGAGAGCGCATCATTCGTTTGGACGACGTCACTCAAGATCAACGATATGGAAAAATGGCTCCGCACTACGGCATGCCCCAAGGCCATCTCCCGGTTCGCAGCTATCTCGGCGTCCCCGTCATATCACGAAATGGAATGGTTTTAGGTGGTTTATTCTTCGGACATTCTCAAACCGCCATGTTTACCGTACAGGATGAAGACATTATTAAAGGGATTGCCGCTCAAGCCGCCATCGCCATTGATAATGCCAATTTGTATCAATCAGCGCAAAACGAACTTGAGGAACGGAAACGGACTGAAGCACAGTTGGCTCAACTTGCATTTCTTGTTCAATCGTCACAAGATGCCATTATTGGCGCCACCTTAGATGGCACGATCACCAGTTGGAACAAGGGAGCGGAAAAATTATATGGCTATTCCTCAGATGAGATACTAGGCGAACACTATTCTCGTCTTCTTCCGAGTGGATACGAACATGAACTCCCCCGCATTTTTGAAAAGCTTCGGAATGGAGAAGCCGTCACTTCATGGAAAACGGAACGGAAAAAGCGGGATGGAACACACGTACATGTTTCATTAACGATTTCACCGATTCATGATGCAATGAATCAACTCATCGGTAGTTCTGCCATTGAGCGAGATATCTCAGAGCAACATCATGTTGAACAGGCCCTGCGAGAAAGTGAACACCGACTTCAAGCCATTTTAGACCACTCACCGGCAATTGTATTTCTGAAGGATTTGAGCGGACACTACCGTCTCCTCAATAAACAACTTGAAATGATCTTTCGCTTACCTCCCGAACAGATTATCGGTCGAACCGATTATGAGTTATTTCCCAACTCGATCGCAAAGACTTTGCGCGAAAACGACCAGAAGGTCCTCGACACCCTCATACCGATGGAATTTGAAGAATCAGTCATGCACAGTGGGGCCATACATACGTATATCTCCATCAAATTCCCCTTGTTTGATTCAAATGGTAAACCGTATGCCCTTTGTGGTGTGGCTACCGACATTACGAATAGGAAACAAGCCGAGCGGGAACTAAAGGAACTGAATGAAACCTTGGAACAGCGTGTCGCAGACCGTACCCTTGCCTTAAGCAATTACCAAACACATTTGCGCACCATGGCCACTGAGCTAGCGTTGACAGAACAACGAGAGCGAAGACGGCTTGCCACAGAACTTCATGACTACTTAGCACAACTGCTTGTGGTCTGCCGCATGAAAGTTTCTCAGGTGAATCAGGAGATGCAGCGTAGTACATCCTTATCTGGCCTGAAAGATATAGATGATATTCTCGCTGAATCCCTCACCTACACTCGAACCTTAATAGCCGAGCTCAGTCCAACGATTCTTTACGAATTCGGATTAGTGGCAGCCCTGCGATGGCTTGGAGAACAAATGGTCCGCCATGGCCTTCACGTTCAGGTGCTGGACAACGATTACACGATTCAGCTTCCTGAAGATAAAGCCGTACTGGTGTATCAATCCGTGCGCGAGCTCCTCTTTAATATTGTAAAACATGCGGGCGTCCCCGATGCGATTGTTTCTATCCAAGGAGATAGGAAAGAATACATCCAAGTCATGGTCCTAGACAGAGGCGTCGGATTTCATCCTTCAGCGCAGGAGACGAAACACACTCACACCGGCAAATATGGTTTATTTAGTATTCGAGAACGGTTGGAAGCCATCGATGGTCGTTTAGAAATAGAATCTGCCCCAGGCCAAGGAACACGAGCTCAGGTCATGGTTCCAACTGATTGGATATATACTGACGATGCTTACACCAGCCATTCCTCAGCTCCATCAGATCACGTACTGCGAAATACGCAACAACGACCAAATTCTCAAACCATTCGAATTCTTCTTGTGGATGATCACGCACTCGTACGCCAAGGTGTTCGCACTCTACTGGAAAATCATAAAGATTTCCATGTGGTGGGTGAAGCCACAAATGGCAAAGAAGCCATTCAATTTGTCAAAGAAGTCGAATGTCCAGACATCGTGATTATGGATATCAACATGCCAATTATGAATGGCATTGAAGCTTCCAAGATTATTACGCATAACTATCCCACGGTGTCGGTTATCGGTCTGTCAGTCCACGAGGATTCCCAACTTGAAGCCTCCCTGTATGATGCCGGGGCTATGAAATATATCAGCAAAGGAAGCGTTGCGAATGAATTGTCTGAAGCAATCCGTAGCGCTTTTCAGAGTCGTCCAAACGCCTAAGCTATGGCGAAAAGTCTTTTTGTCTTCTCACTGCAACAAGATTGTTCGTAAGAATAAAAGAGACTTGCACAATAATTGTATCCGATCGTTTGTCTCAGGCATTTGAAGGACTTATCAAAGGCCTGGTAGACAACTGCCTGTGTGCGTGATTCGGTGATCCGACTCATGGATGTTAATCTTTTGCGACTGAAGAAATCTCTACTCGACGACTCAAGAAAAACAGATCGTGGAGATTCACAGGATTTTGGATCTAAGTAATTCTATGAACGTTAGGCCTACACACAACACGTATGGGCTGTAACAGCTAGTAACCCGGAACACGTTTGCCTATCGAAGCATGTATGGGAAATTCAGAAACCACTCTCCCCCCTATCCTTCTGCATTGGACGAGCTCCACAGTTTTCCTTCCTGACGGACACAATTTTATATAGTTTAATTGACTTTTGTCATGCCCTTCAGTTTCTTTCCTATGACGTCTTGTCAGTTTCTGTAAACTCTCACCGCACCTACCCAAATGGGGTATAGCCCTGCCTAGAGCTATCACATTATTCTTGCCTTAACGACATCTGCCGATTGAGTTCCTGGCACAGTCCATTTCGCCAACGACTTTGTTGGCGGTCAACTTATCATCTCAATTGAAAAGAGCCACACATGTTCCATATTGCAAAAATCTCTTGCATTTTTGGCATGGCCACAATGCTTCTGTCATGTACGAACGCACCTGACGTCTCAATTGGAGAGACCGTTCATGGAGTCTCGAACGAATCAACATTTCAACAGCTCAAAACAGAGGGAAGATTGTTGGGACTAGAGAAAAAATTTTTGCAAGCGATTGAGAAACTTAATTTAGCAGCAACGTTACAACCAGACGATGCGCATGTCCATCTCATGCTTGGCGAAGCGAATTATCATGTTGGAAATCGACAGGAAAGCTTAACACACTTAGAACGATCTCGAGAATTAACCCCGAACAACTATCAAGTTGAAAGTTGGCTCGGTACAGTTCATATGGGACTTGGGCAATTGGGCGAGGCAGAGTTCGCGTACACCAACGTCTTAACCGTGAAGCCGAACGACTACAATGCCCTGGTGTATATGGGCTATATTGCGTTTCATAAAAAAGATTATCGAAGCTGTCATCAATATTTTCAACGATATAAGAAACTTGTTGAGGTCATCGAACCGGCAAAATTGACTGAGCAGGAAAAGCTTCGCTATCAACAAGCGACCGAATATTATCGGGCCTGTGAAACAAGTTGGCGCTATCAAGCTCGAAAATTGCAAAAGTCACTGTAACCGGCATCCACTTCATGGCCAAGATCACTGTCGCTGTGGCCTTGGCAATCCTTCACAGCATTCGCACGAAGAACAGATCACTTCATAACATTGAACGACTCCCCACAACACAATCGGAACGATAACAATAAACGTCGTGATAAACAGAAACAGTCGAAGTAATGGACGATCACGAAACATGATAATCAGATGTGACCTAGATGAGACCGCGCTTTTGTAGATAATCGCGATTGATGACCGGAGTGGATTGAACGGAAGTTTTTCCGCTTGATTGAAGCAGGCGTTCGACATACTTTCCAATTAAATCTGTTTCAAGATTGACTGAATCACCAATTTGCTTTAAGCCCATCGTCGTAACTTTAGCGGTATGTGGAATAATCGTAACGGCAAAGGAATTATCTGAGACGTCATTAATGGTGAGACTGATCCCTTCTACAGTTATTGATCCTTTTTTGACACAGTACCGTGCAATTGAATCTGGGACCTCAATCGTCAATTGAATTGCATTCCCGTCTTGTTCCCTCCGTCGAATTGTCCCAACCCCATCGACATGACCGGTGACGAGATGACCACCAATACGTTCATTCAGTTTCATCGCACGCTCAAGATTCACTGGAGTGCCAACACTGGTGGTACCAAGTGTTGTGATGTTCAGTGTTTCAGGAGAGACATCCACCGCAAAATCTTGTGCTCCAAAATCCGTCACCGTCAGACAGGCACCGGAAATACTCACGCTTTCTCCTATATGGATGTCTTCAAGAATCGTTGCTGCCAGTATCGACAGCCGAGTCCCATGCAGTCCTTTTTGCACAGACTTGACCGCGCCCATTTCTTCGACTATACCACTAAACATTAAATCCTCGTCAGAATGTTGAGCATCTGTCCGTTTGAAGACATCTTCACGCTACTCTTTATCTTTCTTTAAAAATACGGTTTTTACCACCACGAAAAACACTACAATCATCACCACAACGCCAAGAGCGGCAATGACGCCAACGATAATATCTCCCGTGCCCATCCCTTCTCTCATCGACTCCATCCTTTCAGCATTTTAGGGGGTAGGCTGATACTATATCATGGCTCCTCTCCGGTTCCCTATCATGATCATACCGAATACCACCGCGGTAATAAACTGGAAAATACCTATCACGGTAAACCCCCCACTATAACCGATGCTGCCAATAAGAATGCCAGCGATCACAGGCCCACTTGCATGGCCAATGTCCATAATTGTTCCTCGCATACCCATTCCTGCTCCGAGAGAGGAATGGTGAGAGAGATCCGCAATCAAGGCTGTCGAAGAAGATGTGATCACCGCCTCGCCAAGTCCAAAGAATGCGGAAACAATGAGCAACATAAGCATCATCTGTATCTGCGGAATAAGGATAAGCATGCCGCCACAGAGACATAATCCAACAATGATAAGTGGTTGCCGTCCGAGACGATCCGAGACTTTGCCCATAAGTGGTTTGGCTAACAACGATGTGAATGCTTGAATACCAAATAAGACGCCAACCTCAGCGGCATTGAGCCCAATCGAAAGACCATAGAGAGGAAGAAAGGCCATGAGCGTTCCATTCGCCATCATTTTTGAGGCTTCAGTGAGACTAGTGGTGAGAATACCTCTATGTTTCAGAATATCTTGAATGCCCTGTCGCACCTCTAAGAAAAGTTTTCGGTTTGTACGTTGAGTTTTTAATGTCGGATGTGCAGATTGGGGCATGCACAAAAATAATAACAGACTCAGTACACCAAAAATGCCTGCAGTCACAAACGTTGAAGTAAAGCCCACCGCATAGACGAGCACACCTCCAAGCATCGGTCCAAGCAACCCTCCACCTTGAGCAGCTGCGGTGTACCAACCCATAGCTTCTCCTCGTCGCTCTGCGTACATCTGTGCAACCATCGCTAACGCCAGTGGGGTATACAGAGCTGTCGCCAGCCCATGAGCAAGACGAAGCATGCCCACAATGGTCAAATCAGAAATCAAGGGATAGAGAAATGGCGGAAGTGCAAAAGCCAGCAGACCGCTGATCATAAACTTTCTTCGATCGAGGAGATCGGACATGACGCCGACCGGAAGTTTCAACAAGACCCCAGTGAGTGTCGAGAGCGCAACGAGAATGCCAACGGTAATCGGTGTCGCTCCTAACGATCCGGCAAAGAGGGCAAGAGCCGGTCTGCGCACCAAGTCGTAGCTGACAAACGCCAAGAAGGCGACTGAACAGAGAAGGGCAAATGTCCGTGGAGGACTCATTCTATGCGCCTATGCGATGTGAGTGGAATAAAACGGGTGATAAATGAACGATGATTGGACTCAAACTATCATTCAAAATTTCATGCTGTCAATCAATGAATTTCTTAAGCGTTCAGGGTAAACGTATCGTTAATTTCCGGGAACTATCTTTCTAACGATTCCAGTCCATTCTTGAAGTTTATTGACTTTCAATGAACGAGTCGGTCCAATACGCCTCCTATGTTGGTTATCTGCCAACATACTTGATCAATCAGATTTACAATATTGGTTATTGACACATGTAAAAAACTCAGTTCAATTATTAAAAAGTAGTAAGCCGTTCGACCTCCATGAACTCTTTTGTGATCGTGACATGATCTTCGACAATTGCCCGTCAGCCGTGTCCCACTCATATGAATAAGCGTGTTACCGAAGAATTCATATTATTGATCAATGTAGCCAAATGGTTGGTTCTGGCGACCGGAGTGGGACTCTTGGTGGGCTTATCAACCACCTTTTTTTTAAAAGCCCTGCAGATGATGATCGCGGAGACGACTCGGATTCCGTATAGTCTGTTCCTCCTGCCTATTGGGTTAAGCGTCTCCGCGTGGATTACGAGTTCATTAGCGCCTGAAGCGGGTGGGCAAGGCGTCGAGCGGGTGATTCAAGCCGTCCACCTTCGATCGGGACGCATCAAGGCGCAAGTGATTCCAGCCAAACTGATTGCGACGCTACTGACAATTGGAACGGGAGGTTCTGCCGGCAATGTTGGTCCGTGCGCACAAATTGGCGGTGCCGTAGCGTCATGGGCTGCTGAGATCTTTCGCTTTTCTGATGATGACCGAAAGACACTGGTCATTTGCGGTATTAGTGCAGGATTTGCCTCAGTGCTCGGAACACCCATTGCCGGAGCGTTTTTCGGAGTTGAAGCACTTTTCGTCGGGGCTCTGGCCTATCAGGTTCTGCTCCCGTCAGTTATTGCGGCTGTTGTCGGACATCAAGTGACGCTGTTTTTCGGTATTTCTTTTTGGACATCTTCAGTCGAGGTTTCTGTCCTGTTTTCCTCCCCGCTCCTCCTCTGGTCGATTCTTGCCGGTGTCTGTTTTGGTCTATGTGCCCTTGTCCTGATTGAGGGGATAAATTTGGGAAAACGAATTGCCTTCCTCTCTCATTTTCCTCCCCCACTTTTGGCCTTCCTTGGTGGATTGGCCATTCTCGGAATCGCGTCACTCTCCTCTCTGAGTGCCTTGGGGCTTGGAGACCGTGTCATTCAAGAGGCGGTTGCAGGTCAATCAGTCCTCTGGTACGTGTTTATGCTCAAAATAATTCTGACCAGTATGACATTGAACTTTGGCGGAAGCGGAGGTGTGATTTTGCCCATTTGTTTTGTGGGCGCGACTGCCGGTTCAGTATTCGGGAATCTGTTCGCTCTCGACTCGGGAGTGTTCGCCGCATTAGGAATTGCCGGACTCTTAGCCGGGGCTGTCAACACGCCAATCACCGCGGTTCTCTTGTCTCTTGAAGTATTTGGTGTACAAATTGGGGCATGCGCAATGGTGTGCTGTGCGATCAGTTTTTTGATTTCGGGACATCGAAGTGCCATTCCGACTCAACTGCTTCAGCTCCACAAAGCGCCAGGTATACACGCGGACTTGAATCAGGAAGTGAGTGAAACACAATTTTTTGTTGATGCGTGGGAGGTTCGAGTTAAAATCGTACGAGAAAAAATCAAAAATCGCCTGATTATTATGACCAAACGATCAAAGCCGAAGCCATAGACTTTCTCAAAATTCCGGAACGAAAACACCTATGAGCTTAAATGATGTAATGAGATATGAGTGACGATTGAATGAGACCTGACAAAAGCGCGGTTAAGGAGAAGAAATGCTCTAAGCCTGATGAGGCGAAGAACGATAGGCTATAGCTCGGACATGGCTTCTTTTTCGGACTCAAAAATGGGCACAAGCTCTCGAAGTTTCAATTCATCAAGAAACGTCGCCACCAAGCCTCTTGGTTGAATCCAGGTCATTCGTCGTTTTAATCCAGTAAATTGCATATATGCCGAGACAAGAAACCCCAGACCTGCACTATCAATAAAGGTCAACCCGGCAAGATTGATAATTAAATGTTCTGACTCATTCAAACAACACTGGTTCATAATGGCTTTAAAATGCCACCGCGCATTGATATCTAGACGACCATGGAGGTCTACAACCGTCGCGCCTTTCACTCCTCGAACTATAACATCTACCATGATTTCCTCTTAATAAGTTTATCGGTCACCTCCTGGTCGGTCTTAAAGACACATTCCTTGCAAGTCTCGGCATCTGTTGTCATTTGGTTGTAGTTCTTAAATCTGTTCCAAACACCTCCATTTAAATTCCCAATGGAAGTGAGCTCATCAAACATGTTATTGAACATGGTCAGTTTTATCTTCTGATGAAATCTTGCTACAATTAACCGTCGTACATGCCACCAGCTATTCACCCAGTTGATTTAGTAGACGTTCTTCGCAGAAAACAGCTGACTCCTGCGATAGTCTTTTTAACCTCTCGTCGAGCTTGTGACGATGCGATTACCGCATTCGAACGAAGTACGACACACCTTCCTCCCCAGCGAACCCAGAAGATTGCCACATTTTTAGAGCAACTCGCCGTCGAGTACCCAAGTATCACCGGACATCCACTCATGCCGACTGTCGCCCGCTGCGGCGTTGCGGCACACCACGCGGGGCATCTTCCTTCGTGGAAAATCGCCATTGAAGAATTGATGCGAAAAGGGTATTTAGATGCCGTCTTTGCGACCACGACCTTAGCGGCGGGTGTCGACTTCCCAGCACGGACTGTTGTGATTACCCAATCAAGCGTTCGAAAGGCTAGGGACTTTTCTGATCTGACCATCGGAGAGATTCAACAACTGGCGGGGCGTGGTGGACGTAGAGGAAAAGACTTGATTGGGTTCGTCGTCATTACCCCGTCTCCCTATATTGACCTTCAGGTCTTAGGAAAAGGCCTGATAGGTTATCCCGAGCCGATAGAAAGTCAATTTGTCATTTCATATCCCATGGTGCTCAATTTATTAAAAGCTCACCCTCTTGATCATATCGAAGGAATTTTGGCCAAAAGCTTTGCCCAATTCCAATTAAACCGAAGAGCGGAAGTTCATCAAAACCATCTTGATACCATCCATGAAAATATGCAGCCCTACGGTCCGCGAGTCTGTACTGATTGGATCACGCAATGGCAGGTGTTTGACCAAGCCAAACGAAGGAAAGCCCAACGCCGTCCAGTCACGCATCAAGACTCACCCGCTACTGCCGCGCAATTGCCGTTCCTTACTCCGGGCCGAGTGATTCAAGTCTCAAAAGGGTTTGCCGTGATTCTTCGTCAATATCGAAGTCGCGGGCAACGACATCCGATGTTGTCGATCTTGCGCGCGAAGGGCACAATCACAGAATGCCCATTGGTGATGGTGAATCAGCTGTATGACCATGTGCTCGAATTCAAACCTCTTAGAGTTTTTCCCTGGTGTCAGGCCAATACGCTCTCTCGTCTCGCTCAGGAACTGAATGCCCTACCCGTTGGACTCCCGGTGTTACCCGTTCTTGTCGAAAAAGAACAGGAAGAAGATCAGCAAATACTTGCGGTCCTCACGGATGAATTCTCGTGCCCGAGTTGTTCGTCGCATGCGGCATGCCGAAAAGATCATGCGACGGCATCACGACTTCGCCAAAAAGAAAAAGGGCTCACAAAGACCATTCAAGCTCTGCGGACAGGATTGTGGCACCGATTTCAGGAAAAGAGCGATGTGTTACATCATTTTGGCTATTTGACCGCGACGTCTGAATTGACCTCAGAAGGAGAATGGGCTCGGCTGATTCGCATCGATCATTCCCTTCTCATCACGGAACTGATTCGAATGGAAGCATTTGCGGCCATTGAGCCTGCGCTTTTGGCAGCTATGATGGCGAGTATTGCTCATGATGATGATCGGCCGGGAACATTTCTTCGAATGAGTTCAGGCCTCAGCACCATGCTGCACCACGTTCGCGCTGTCGCAAGTTCTCTGGCGTCATATGAAGAACCTCCGCTTCTCCGGACAGATGTGGCCGCATTAACTGATGAGTGGGTTCGTGATCCAAATCTGAAATGGGCATCACTGGTTCGCCTGACGGCCATGGCTGAAGGTGATGTCTATCGACTCTTTGCCAGAACGATCGAATTTCTCTCTCAATTGCAAACACTCAAAGCTTCCCATCCTAGTCTAGCCGAGACCGCCAGCTCAGCCATCACCACGATGAGACGGGAAGTTCTTGAAGAACTTCCGTAAGAGGCTCTATCCATGACGAATGACGAACTCATCGGTCTTCTTGAATCACTTCCACTTCGACATCTTCACAAGCTTGCTCAGGGACGAGTTCATCGTCATTTTCGTCTTGGGAAACATCGGTTAATTGACGTGTTTCTCTCCCTTCCTTCGGAATCGCGTGAGGCCTTAGAAACTGATGTCTTACAGTATCAAACCCAAAGATCTGTCCGTGCACCAGGGCCTGCACCTTCTCGTGTCTCTGCGAAAAAGAAACCGTTCCCTCAAAAATCGAAAACGAAACCCACAGCCTCCTCCTTGCCTCCACCTGTCACTGTCTCTCATTTACTTGAGGGACTTGGCGTGCCTCCTCCAGCAAAGGAGTTCCATCCTGATCCGTGGCAAGAAGAGGCCGTGACACAACTGGCCACGACTGATGTGATTGTGAGTGTGCCCACTGGAAGTGGCAAGACCTTCGTCGCAATCGAAGCGACAAAATATGCCTTTAAACAGGAACGTACGGTGATTTACACCTCACCACTTAAAGCACTGTCAAATACAAAATATATGGAATTCTCTCAACTCTTTGGTCCCGAGAAAGTCGGGATTCTTACAGGGGATCGACGAGACAATGCGCAGGCTCCGCTCTTGATTATGACCACGGAAATTTTGCGGAATTTGCTCTATGATGCCGCGAGTGGAGAAATCGATCTTCGACTCAACACCCTTGGCCTGGTGATCTTGGATGAATCACAATACCTGGCCGACCCGGAACGTGGAGTGGTTTGGGAGGAAACGATCATTTTTTGTCCGACCCAAGCCCGGCTCCTTTTATTGTCTGCATCAATTGGCAACCCTCAAGATCTGGCAGCATGGCTAACAAGTATTCGGCCTGTGCCGTGCCATCTCATTCATCATCAAAACCGGTCAGTCCCTCTTCGGGCAGGCTATCTACATCCAAGCGGGATGTTAAGCCCGTTCTTTCGTACCCGCGATATTGTCAAAGGACGGGGCTACACCCTTCATCCAGAGACCAAACGCCTTTCAAAGCAGTATGAAGAGGAAACGGTCGGTCATCGAAATCGTCGATAAGCCAATTCATTCGTCAATATGAATTCAAGTGCCGGCAATGTCCGCTTGAACGTACAGCCGACAACTCATTGATTGTTTGAGCTGGATATTACAGACGTTATTTTACACAGCCAGCGCGAGGATATGCGCTCAGCCTCCTAACTTTCATAGGGTTGAGTGTTCCTCAAAACCGGCATGTCGACGCAGTCCGTCGCGGTTCTAACAATCTGAGAGATTGTTAATATACGCCTTGTCCAATGCTAAGAATGAGATTTTAGGTACTGATCTATGAATTTGGTACTCAGAAGGAAATCATTATGACAAATTTAAAGGAATTTCAGTTTAAATCATTGGAAAAACTCAAAAACCAGTGAGCAAATCACACACATGCGTTGTATTTAAGCAACACTTCGGCAGGACTTCCACCGATTATTAGCCTATTTTATTATGTTTTTCAGTATGTTACATTTAAGTAAATTGTGAGCATTAGTATTGCTATGTAGTAATACTAATCTGTGTGAATTACATAAACGTCAATGATCGGGTAGCAAGATAATCGATATGGATACCTTAAAAAACTTTAAAACCTATGCTCTCCTGAGCCTTATTTGCCTGCTATTCTTTTCGGGTTGCCAAAGCCTTCAACCTACCGAAAAGAGTGAGCTAAGCCTTCAGGACTCAGAATTTATGGACCTGTGGACTCTGTACAACGATTGCGTGATCGACCAAAACCCCTTACAAATGCAGGAGTATGTCGCGCAATTATCAGAAGCACCAGGGCCAATCACCATTCATCATTCACCCATTCCTTTACCAAAATTTCTGAAAAATTGGACCTCAGCTCGGAGCTCTCGACTTTCTGTTGACCCAAGAGCCATGGCTGTATCCTGTGCTTTGCAGGCCGGACAAGCTGCTTGGCAAACCGGTCGCTACATTTTGGCACAAGACCTCATGCAATCCATCATTGACGAATATCCAGAGCCAGAATATGCCTATTATGTGTCAGAAGCCCGCACCGCGATTCAAAAAATCCCATCTTTCCGCAACGTGTCTCTTACTGAGTAGCACGCGCACGTTTCGCCGACGAGCTCTATCATTCTATGAGAGTTTCGACTCTTCTCTGACTGGTAAAAATTTAGAGAAGGACTTTCCCTCGAGGCTTTTGGGGTTTCTCGGGTTGACAGATATCACATTGGCACAAACGTCGTAAAGCAGCGTAGGAATAGATCCCCGTATCATGGCCGTCACTCCATTTAAAGCGAAGCGCATAACGCCCGACGGCTTCAATATCTTGAACCATGATCAGCAAAGGGACGGAGTCTGGCTGAAGTCGTAATTCTCCGGTCCATTCATCAACGCAAGCCGCACAAGGACAGTGTTGACGAAGGTATCGGACAGGATAGACCCCATGATGGCCATCACTCCACTCGATACCCAGCACGCCATTCTCCAGCCAATTCATATCCTTTGGTTCGAGTGTCTTGTTTGTCATCAGATATACTCCTTTGAGGATCTTGAGAATCGATTAAGTCGCGAAGAACTCTGAGCGGATACGTTCATCGATGGAAGCGACATTCCGATCACAACCTCTACATATGTTTCAATGACTTGTTCGATTTCCTGCCGGATTTGTCCGCTGGCTCGAAGACGCGTCACCTTCGCAAATGGCAGTCTCCTGGCTTGCTGAATGAAGGCTAAGCTGCCAGGAGAAATGGGGAGGCCACGATCCGACGATCTCTCGCCACACATGAGACACATGACTCCCCCCGCCTGTACAAAGAACTTTACGGGGATGCGT